>JAZOPP010000181.1:0-17896 GCA_045655625.1 Acutalibacteraceae bacterium | reverse complement strand
TGCTTGTCGATAACGCGCACGGCGCATACCTAAAGTTTTTGCCGCAGTCGCGCCATCCCATTGATTTGGGTGCCGATATCTGTTGCGATTCCGCTCATAAAACCCTGCCCGTGCTGGGCGGCGGAGCGTATCTGCATATATCAAAATCAGCACCCGCTATGCTAAAGGATAACGCGCGCGATGCGCTGGCGCTTTTCGGCTCAACCAGCCCTTCGTATCTTGTGTTGCAGTCGCTCGATGCGGCTAATGCTTATCTCGCAGGCGATTATCGCACCGAGCTTGAAGCATTTTTGCGGCTTATGCAAAAACTGCGCGAAGACCTAAAAAAGGCAGGATTTTCCTTAATATCCGATGAGCCGCTCAAGCTCACTATATCGTCAAAGCCCTACGGCTATACGGGATATGAACTGGCCGATGCACTTTATAAAAATAGTATCGTTTGCGAATTTTGCGACCCTGATTTCCTCACTCTTATGTTCACGCCGCAAACGGGGATAGAGGGTATCGAGCGCGTAAGGCAGGTGCTTTGCGCTCTGCAAAGAAAAAACTGCATTTTGCAAAAAGCTCCCAAATCGACGGCAGCAAAACGTATTATGACTATTCGCGAGGCAATGCTCGCCCCGTGCGAGGAGATAAGCGCCGAGCAAAGCGTTGGCAGAGTGATAGCTTCCGCGTGTGTCGGTTGTCCTCCCGCTGTGCCCATCGTAGTCTGCGGCGAGCAGATAGATGAAGCGGCAAAAGAGCAGTTTTTGTATTACGGCATTAAAAAAATAAAGGTTATAAAATAAAAAAGCTCCGACAAAAGTCGGAGCTTTTTTGTTAGTTTTTAAGGCTCTGCATCGGCGCGGGAATCTGTCCGCCACGAGAGATAAACTTCTTGGGTGACGAGGTGTTAACCCGCATAACGGGACCCTCACCCAAAAGTCCGCCGAACGATAAGCGGTCGCCCACCGTTTTGCCGATAGCGGGGATTACACGCACAGCGGTGGTCTTGGAGTTAACCATTCCTATAGCCGCCTCATCCGCGATTATCGCCGAGATAACCTCCTCGGGAGTATCACCGGGGATGTTTATCATATCAAGGCCAACCGAGCAAACCGCGGTCATAGCCTCGAGCTTTTCAATAATAAGATTTCCGCTCTCGGCAGCCGCAATCATGCCGGCATCTTCAGTTACGGGGATAAACGCACCCGAAAGACCGCCAATTTTGGAGGAAGCCATAACGCCACCTTTTTTAACCGAGTCGTTAAGCATGGCGAGCGTTGCTGTGGTGCCGCAGGCTCCGCACTGCTCAAGACCTATCTCCTCAAGAATGTGAGCAACCGAGTCGCCCACGGCAGGAGTTGGAGCCAAGGAGAGGTCAACAATGCCAAAAGGCACGCCGAGGCGCTCGCCTGCAAGCGTTCCAACCAACTGACCCATACGGGTAATCTTAAACGCGGTGCGCTTAATAAGATCGGCAACCTCCGTTATGTTAAGACCCTCGCTCTTTTGCAGCGCGGCTCTGACAACGCCGGGTCCAGAAACGCCCACGTTTATAACGCAATCGGGTTCACCAACGCCGTGGAAAGCGCCTGCCATAAAGGGGTTATCATCGGGAGCGTTGCAAAGTACAACTAACTTTGCAGGACCGATGCAGCCCTTATCCTCAGTGAGCACTGCCGCCTCACGCACGATGCGACCCATCATTCCGACAGCATCTAAATTTATGCCTGCCTTAGTAGAACCAACATTAACCGATGCGCAGATATGCTCAGTCTCAGCCAAAGCGCGCGGAATGCTCTCTATCAGCTCGCGGTCGCCGGGGGCAAAGCCCTTCTGCACCAGCGCCGAATATCCGCCGATGAAGTTAACACCGGTAGCCTTAGCTGCGCGCTCGAGCGCGTGCGCAAACTTATAGGTCTCCTTGGATTCGCAGGGTGCGGCAATAATCGCAATAGGTGTTACCGAGATGCGCTTGTTTATAATCGGAATACCGTATTCAAGCTCAATTCCCTCGCAAACGCTCACGAGGTTTTTGGCGCAACGGGTTATCTTTTCATAAACCCTCTCGCAGGCAACGTCAATGTCCTTATCGGTGCAATCAAGCAGGGAAATGCCCATCGTAACGGTACGGATATCGAGGTTTTCCTCCGATATCATATGTATAGTTTCTAAAATTTCTTTGGTATTTATCATTTTCTATGCCTCTATATTCTGTGCATGGAGTTGAAAATATCCTCGTGCATAACGCGAATTTCCATACCAATCTCGCCGCCGAACTCCTGCATAATGCCCGAGAACTTGCCGAACTCAATCGAAATAGCCGAGATATCTATCAGCATTATCATGGTGAACATATCCTGCAAAACGGTCTGTGAAACGTCCAGAATGTTAACGTTATATTCAGCGCACTTGGCCGAAACCGATGCGAGAATACCCACCTTATCCTTACCTAAAACACTTATTACAGCCTTCATTTTGTTTTCCTACCTTTCTAAAGCCGCAATTTTATCAATTCTCGTCTGATGGCGACCGCCCTCAAACGGAGTATCCAAAAATAAGTCAACCAGTTCGAGTGCAAGTCCCGGACCTATCACTCTGCCGCCCAAGCACAAAACATTGGTGTTATTGTGCAAACGGGTGAATTTAGTCGAAAAATGGTCGGTGCAAACCGCAGCGCGAATACCCTTTAGCTTATTCGCCGCGATCGACATACCGATTCCCGTTCCGCAAACGAGAATTGCCTTTTCGGCGGCACCGTTTTGCACCTCTTTGCAAACGGGCAGGGCAATATCAGGGTAATCAACCGATTTGTTTTCATAAATTCCTAAATCGTTAACCCCAATACCGCGTGCTTTGATGTGCTCGACTATGGCGTTTTTAAGTTCGAGTCCGCCGTGGTCACAGCCTATAGCAATCATTGTTCACTACTCCTTTTTTTAAGTTCCCGCTCAGCCTGAGGCAGTCGCAGATAGAAAGCCGAGAGCTCATCGGGCGAAACAGCACTCTCGTGTTCAGCCGCGAATGCAACTCCCAGTGCATTTTGATTTTTAAGATGCTCGGGCGCGCAGATAACGTTGCCCGTCGGCATTTTGGAATATATAAGGTCGGCTCCGTCGCCCACCAAGATTACCTTGCGCTCATAGCCGCCAAGTTCCGCTATCAGCTCATCAACCGATAAGGCTCTATCGGCGCAAAGGCGCTCAATTTTGCCGCCGCGTGCGCGAAACAGTGCGTTATAAACCTGGTTGCAGCGCGCATCCATAACGGGGCAGATAACAGCATTTTCGTGAAAAAACAGGTGCGCCATTGCGCAGAGCGTCGAAACGGGATAGCAAGGGATGGCGTTTGCCGCCGCAAGGCCCTTAACCGCGCTGATACCGATTCTTATTCCCGTAAACGAGCCTGGACCTGCCGCAACCGCAAACCCATCAATATCCGAAAGGGTCAGCCTCAGCGAGGATAAAAGATTTTCCGCCATGGGCATGAGCGTTTGCGAGTGTGTAAGCGGCACGTTGCTGAATACGCTGCCCAGCACCTTGCCGTTTTCGGTCACCGCGCAGGAGGCGGCTTTTGCTGAGCATTCAAAGGATAAAAGCTTCATTTAAAACATACCTCCGCTCAGCATTATTTTTCGGCTGTTATCATCGATTTTTTCAATGGTTATAAAAAGCGTGTTTTCAGGCAACGCAGAATGAATATTTTCGCTCCATTCAACCACGGTCAGCCCGTCCATTCGCTCGGTGTAATCAAAATAACCCGTGGTCTCAAGGTCATCCCAGCCGATTATGCGATACATATCAAAATGATAAACAGGCATCCTTCCGCCCTCATAAACGTTAACTATCGCAAAGGTGGGGGAGGAAACCTCGCCCGTGAACTCGAGCCCCTCGCAAAGTCCGTGGGTGAAGCAGGTCTTGCCTGCGCCGAGGTCGCCCTCAAAGGCAATAACGGTGCCGGGCGCTAATTTACCTGCCAGCACCTTGGCAAACGCCTGCGTTTCTGCGGCGCTTTTAGATATGTATTCCATAAACCTGCCTCCTCTCTTACATATATAGTTAGTATAACATATTTTTTTATAATATAAAAGCCTTTAGCGACATAATTTTAAATTATTTTCTGCCACTTGAACAATGGCGAATTTTTTATTATAATGGGATTATGTAATAAAATAGGGTGGTGAGTAATATGGGAAGAATATGGCTTAAAATTGCTGATTATTGGCGCGAATGCGATAAACTGCTGCTCTCGCTTTGCCTTTTTTCTGGCGGCTACGGCTGTATTGCTGTTCTCTCGGCAACCCGTTCCACAGGATCTGTGCGAGATTTTCTTATGCAGGCGTTTGCACTCCTACTTGGACTTTCGGTCGCAATATTCATATCAGGCTTTGATTATCGCCGAACCTCGCGCTTCTGGCCCTTGATAGCCGCACTCACCTTAATTCCCGTTTTGCTCACGTTCGTGATAGGCTATGCCCCCGGCAACACCGATGATAAAGCCTGGCTTATGATAGCGGGAATTTCTTTCCAGCCGTCTGAGCTGCTCAAAATCGGATTCACCATCACATTCGGTCTGCATTTAAGCCGTGTGGGTCCCGATATAAACAAACTCAAAAACGTGCTGCTTTTGTGCCTGCACGGCGGCTTCCCCGTGGCACTTATCTTTGTCCAGGGTGACGTTGGAACAGCCATAATCTTCGCGCTTATGTTCCTTGGAATGATGTTTGCCGCAGGACTCAAGGTCTGGTATTGGGTAACTGCATTCGGCTCGGCAATAGTGGCGGCACCGCTGGCATATTTCTTCCTGCTCAACGATGACCATCGCGAGCGAATTTTAAATATGTTCAACGTAGAAGCCGATCTTCTGGGCGCGGGCTGGCAGCAGTGGCGCGGCAGAATTGCACTGGCAAACGGCGGCTTTTTCGGTCAGGGCCTTTTCCGCGGCTCGCTCACACAGATTAAGGATGGCATCCCTGAGGGACATAACGATTTCATTTTCTGCTCAATAGGCGAGGAGCTGGGGCTTCTGGGTTGCTTGGCTGTGGTAGCACTTCTTTTAGGTGTTTGCATTCGAATACTTAAAATTGGCAAAAGCACCAGCGATTCATTCGGTAGATTCATCTGCGTGGGAATTTTCTCAATGTTCGCAGGTCAGCTTATCATAAACCTCGGCATGTGCTTATCTCTCTTGCCCGTAATCGGCGTAACGCTGCCGCTTTTCAGTGCAGGCGGAACCTCGCTGCTTTTCTTGTTTGTGGGTATCGGTCTGGTTATGAGCGTGCATATGCACCGAAGCTCGCTAAAGCTTCATCTTCACGATATATAAAAGAAAAAAGCACCCCACGGGGTGCTTTTTTAATTGCGAGCTTACCTATAAGCCGAGTTCTGTCTTGGACGACTATCTATCTCGACAACAAATCGCTTTGCTGCTCCAGCCGCTTTTCAAGGCACATCAGGCGAATGTATAGCCTTATTTAGCGTTGCATCGGATAGGGTTTACAGGACCGATTCGTCTCCGGTCGGTCGGTGAGCTCTTACCTCGCCTTTCCACCCTTACCTCCGTGGGCGGGTATTCCCATCAAGTGTTAAAACACAAGCCGCGGAGGCGGTATATCTCTGTTGCACTTTCCCTTAAGGTCACCCTCGGCAGCCGTTAGCTGCTATCCTGCCTTATGATGCTCGGACTTTCCTCAGACGCATAAGCGCCCGCAGCCGTCCGGTATGCTCGCAGCAAGATTTTAACACAAATAGTGCGAAAATGCAACACAAATAATCCCTCCTCGGAATAGGATAAAAGTAAGAGGAGTGATGAAATGTTTGATATAACAACGCTTTTTAAGAGCTTTTTGGGTGCAAACTCCGCAAAAGGGTTCGTTTCCTATTTTGCCGATAGCTATTCTGCCGAGGCCGGTTGGCGCGCCTACATAATAAAGGGAGGACCCGGCACGGGTAAATCCTCCATGATGAAGCAGCTCGCTGCCTACTTTGCCGAAAAGGGTAGTCAGGTTGAACTTTGCCCCTGCAGCAGTGACCCCGATTCACTCGATGCCGTAATTTTTTGGGATAAAAAAACGGTGATAATGGATGGCACCGCACCCCACACCGTCGACCCGTCTTACCCCGGCGTTTGCGAAAAAATAATAAACCTATGCGACTGCTGGGAGGATAGTGCCTTCCTTGGCAAAGAGCAGGAAATAATAAAGCTCACTCGCGAGAATAAAAAGCTCCACGCTCACGCCTCGCGCTATATAGCGGCGGCAGGCAGTCTTTATGAGCAAAGCCGCAATATAGCCCTTAAATTTACTGATACTGAAAAGGTTAAACGCACCGCCGCAAAAATCTGCCGCAAAATGCTAAACAGAGCACACGCCGCAGGTGAGGAAAAACGCTTTTTATCGGGCATCACTCCAAAGGGACTTTTGTTTTTAAAGCAGAGCATCGCTCCGCACTATAAAACGGTTATCGCGGTGGAGGATAGCATCGGCGCGGCATCGAGCACCTTTTTAGCTGAGGTGCGCCGCCAGTGCCTTGCGGCAGGGCAGAGGATTATCACCTGCCATAACACACTCGAGCCCACGATAATCGACCATATTCTGCTGCCCGATTTATCCATAGCCTTCTGCACCGAAAACCGCTATACCCATCCCGATGGGGTAACAAGGCGCATTCATGCCCGCCGCTTTACCGATACGGTTGCACTCGCCGAGAGGCGGCAAACGCTCTCATTTAATCGCCGCGCATCGGAGGAACTGCTGCGCGAGGCGGTGCGTATCATCGCCGAGGCAAAGCGCACCCACGATATGCTGGAGGAATACTATATATCCGCAATGGATTTCGGCAGGGTGGGGGAAATAACGACGCGCATAGCAGCCGAGATAGAAAACAGATAATAAAAAACCTCCTAACAAGCGTTAGGAGGTTTTTAGCATTTAAAGAAGATAAATTCCCGAATCGAGCAAAACGATTTCATTCGAGCGGATTTTTGCATATTGATGAACGGGCTCATCAAATTCACGATAAACGTTCATCGCATAGGATGAAAGGTCAATCTCGAAAATCTTGTGAGCATCGCAGTCGCAAACGCGCATAAGTCCATCACTGATGTGGAGTCCCTTGGGTCCTGCGATCACAGTGTTTTTCCCGCCACCCAAGCGCAGCTCATCGCGCATATTACGCGTGTTGTAGCGCACGAGAATTCCGCTATCCTTATATGAGCACCAAAGGGAACTGCCATCAACCGCCACGCCCGAAACAGGCACGTCCCTATGCGAGAGTGAACCGCTCCAAACGGTGCTGGCGTCGCGGCTTATTATTTTGCATTCGCCGCCCGTACCTGCCAAAAACATATTGCCGTTGGGCAGATATGCAACCTTGCAGGTAACGGGGTTATCAATAAGCGGCAAAAAAGATTTATATTTTGCGCCGAACTTGGCAATCGAGAAATAATCGGGAGAAACGTTAGACATAACGCCATCATCAAACGAAACCGATTTAAAAGCAACCGTCATACGGTCGCCGTCTATCGAGTGGCGATAGGCAAATAAAAAACCGTCCGATAGCGGAAAAATCGAAAGCGCCGAGCTATCGAAAATTCTGGTCATAACGCATCCTCCTTTCATTTCTTATATTATAATATTACATTAAAACAAAAGCAAAATCAACAAAAACTCTAAAAAATTATTTCGGCATTTTTGCCCCACTCGGTAAACCCAAATTTTTTATAAAAAGGTACCAGCTCATCGGTGCAAATCGTGAAGGTCGGGCGAGCGAGTTTATTCACCGTGCCTGCCACGCACATGCCTGCAAAACCGCTGCCGCGAGCACCCTTTTCGGTAGCAACGCCACAGATGAGAGCACCGCCCTCGGCAATAAACGGAACAACGCATACCGCTGATTTATAGGTGCCTGCCAGCGCAGTGCCGTGGCGCAAACGGTGGGATAAATCGGCAATAAACGCGGTGCGCTCAGGCAGCGCTATATCGCCATCCTCACCCTCGCGCAAAAGGCGATAAACCTCATCGGTCGAGGGAGAGAAATCCATCGGCACCGACATACCCTTATCGCTGCGTAGCACGTTATAGGTCTTGTATTCATAGCAAAGCATCTCGGCAGCCGCAACCGAGCAGGTAAGCGTTTTGGCGCCCACCGCCGAAATAAAGCTGCGGATTTCCTCGCTGTCGAAATTCTCGCCGTAAAGGGTCATGTTGCCGTCGATGCGGCAGATGAGCGTATCACCCTGCTTCCAGGCAAACAAAAAAGGCTTTTGCAGACCGTAAGCATTTATGCTCGAGGCTATTTTTATGTAGTTCGGGTCCGCTATGGGACCCTCTGCAAAGTTGGTAAGAAGCTTAATCATTCTTGCCACCTCCGATTTTTTCAATAAGCGCCCTTGCAAGCGCGAGCGAATCGAGTATATCGGTCTTGCTCGCGGTGCAGGAAGCCGAATGCAGATAGCGGCAGGGCACCGAGAGTGCCAGCGTTTTAACGCCGCCGCGCGATTTGTGGATGGCAGCGGAGTTATTGCCGCCCGCCACCGCGGTCTTTACCTGATTTTTAAGTCCAAGCCCCGTTGCCAGCTCGAACAGCGAGCGGTCATAAAGGGTGCCGCGGTCCATAAAGGATATAACGGGGCCCATTCCCACCTCGCAAACGCGTGCAGCTCCCGAAACCCCTTCGAGGTCGCATGCGGTGGTGGTTTCAAGGCAAATGCAGTAGTCGGGTGCTACCGTGAAAGCAGCAGCCGCCGCACCGCGAGAGCCAACCTCCTCTTGCGTGGTGAAGGTGGCATAAAAATCATATTCGCTCTCAGTTTTAAGCAGTTCTATGAGTATCGCGCAGCCTGCGCGGTCATCTATCGCCTTAGCGGTGATAATATCGCCCTTCTCACAATATTCGCTTGCGAAAACCGCGGTATCGCCGAGCGAGACATGCGCCTGCGCCTCCGCCTTATTGCGGGCGCCGATATCAATATAAAGGCTATCGGTTTCGGGCAGCTTCTTGCGCGCTTCAGCCGAGAGCAGGTGGGTAGGCTTGCCGCCTATAACGCCAACCGTGCCGTTTTCAAACACGACCCTCTGCTCTAGCACGCACTCGGTGTTGATGCCGCCAACCGTGCTAAAGCTTATAAGTCCCTGCTCGTTTATATAGGTTGCAATAAAGCCAACCTCATCCATATGCGCATCAAGCATAATGCGCGCGGCAGACCTTTTCTTGCCCTGCTTGAATGCGATTATGTTGCCGAGCGGGTCGGTCTTCCAATCGCAAAAGCCATCAATTTTTTCGATTATCTTTTCTCTTACGGCAGCCTCTCTGCCCGAGGTGCCGCGTATGCTGCAGAGGTCCTTGAGTGTGTTAAGCATTCTCATTACCTCCGTCTAAAATATACTGTGCAATAAGCTCGGCAGCCGCCTCAATATCGGCAGTGTCCACAACCTCACAGTCGGTGTGCATATTGCGAAGCGGTATAGAGATAAGCGCCGTCGGCACGCCGCCGCGGCTTATGGATACCATATCGGCATCGGTCGAGGTTTTGCCGCCCATAACTTCTCTTTGATAGCCAATGCTATGCTTTTCTGCGGTGGCTATAATTTTTCCGGTCACGCCGCTATCAAGCACGGGCGAAATTCCTATCATGGGGCCTTGTCCCAAAACGCCGCTCTCGGCGGGGGAAACCGAGGGGAAATCGCCAAAGCTCACGTCAACGCAAATTGCCTCATCGGCACCTGCCGCAAAAGAAGCGGTAACCGCGCCGCGCGTTCCAATTTCTTCCTGGTTGCAGAAAAGTAGCAAAACGTCAAAGGGCAGCGCCTTGCCGCGCAGCTTTTCGGCAACGAGCAAAAGCGTGAGCACGCCTGCGCGATTATCGAGCGATTTGCCCGTAACTCTGCCGCCTAAGAGTTCTACCGCCTTGTTATCATAGGTGACGAGGTCGCCAACCGAGATAATGTTTTTAGCCTCGGCGCCCAGCCCAGTATCGATATAAAGCTTGGCAATATCATCGAATAAAACCTCATCCTTAGAAAGGTGAGGGGGGATGCTTGTGAAAACGGCAGGAACCTTTTGCTTGCCGTGCACCATAACGCGGTGAGAGGGTAGTGCGCGCAAATCAAAGCCGCCCGCGGTGCTAACGCTCAAAAATCCGCTTGGGAACACCTCGGTCACCACAAAGCCGATTTCATCCATGTGCGCCTCAAGCATCAGCTTTCTATCGCTCTCGCCCGAAAGCAAAAAGGCGGTGTTGCCGCCGCACAACTCTATGCGCTCGCCAAAATCGCCAAGCGTATGCTCGGCGATCTTCAGCGTATCATTTATGTGACCAATAAAAAAGCTATCGGAAAGTTTTTTGAGTAACGATACAGTATTTATCAAAGTTTGTTCACCAAATCCTTAAAATAATTGCCACGTGCGGCAAAATTGGGGAAAGCATCAAAGCTCGCGCAGGCGGGGCTTAAGGTTACAACATCGCCTGCCACGGCACGCTCGTGTGCGAGCGCTACCGCGTGTGCAAGGTCCTCGCATTTAATAATCTCGCAGCTGCCTGTGTAGCCCTCATCCTCACGCACCGCCTTTTCAATGGCATCGGCAGTGGGACCGGTCAAGAGCAAGAGCTTAACCTTATCGTTAATATAGGGAGCCATCGGCTCAAACGGGATATGCTTATCATATCCGCCTGCGAGGAGAATAACGTTTTGCTCGAACACCTTAAGTCCTGCAATGGTGCGGGTGGGGCTCGATGCGATGGAATCGTTATAGTATTTAACGCCGTTTATCTCGCGCACCAACTCAATTCGGTGCTCAACACCCATAAAGGTGCGTGCAACGTTGCGAATGCAGTCAGTGCTTACGTAGCCCCAAACTGCGGCAATAGCGGCGAGATAATTCTCAACGTTGTGGTCGCCCAAGATTGCGATTTCGCGGCGGTCGAGAATCGGAACGTCGATTCCGCGGTAGGACATGTGGAGCACGCCCTCGCCATCCAGCCATGAACCGTTCTTAACCCTTCTCTCGCGGCTGAATCCAAGCGACTGACCGCGCGCATCGGCACGGAAACCGTTGGTTATTTCGTTATCATAGTTAAGCACTGTGCGTGAGAATGCGTTCTGGTGCAGAATAACGTTGCGCTTTGCCTCAACGTATTCATCCATATCCTTATGAACGTCGAGATGGTTGGGAGCCACGTTGGTAACAACTGCAACGTCGGGACTTTTTCTCATCGAGATAAGCTGGAAAGAGGAAAGCTCAACCACAACAAAATCCTCGGGCTTGATTTTATCAATAATGGGAAGCAGCGGAGTTCCGATATTACCGCCCACGTGCACCGTCTTGCCCTCGCATTCGAGCATCTTGGCAATAAGCGTTGTTGTGGTGGTCTTGCCGTCCGAGCCGGTAACGGCAAAGATGGTAGCGGGGCAGAGGTCGAAGAAAACCTCCATCTCGCTCGTAACGGCAATGCCCTTTTTGCGAGCGGCAGAAAGTTCGGGCAGATGGAAACTCATGCCCGGCGTGCGGAAGATTATGTCAACCTCTAAATTATCGAGGTAGCCTTCACCCAAGCGAAGCTCTGCACCTGCCGCCTCAAGGCGGTCGGCCATCTCGCCTATCTGCTCGCGACTGCGCTTATCGCAAGCGTAAACGCGCGCGCCTTTATTCAAAAAGTCAAGAATGAGCGGCGTGTTGCTCACACCAATACCGCACATAGCAATTTTCTTACCCTCAAGATTATCCCAGAACTGTTTAAAATCCAAAACCCAGTCCCCCTAAAAAGTTATATATAATTATTATACTTATATAGCAGGAAAATATCAACAATAAAAACAAAAGAAAAGGAGCGGGTATCCACTCCTTTTTCTTTTTACTCAACTATTAAATTAGCATCCGAGCTGAAACAGTCCTTGAACTTTTCCTTTTGTGTCTCGGAACTGAAATAAACGGTTTTAAGATTATCGCAATACTTGAAAGCATCGTTACCGATTTTTGTAACGCTGTCGGGAATTTTGATAGAGGTCAGTTTCACGCAATTATAGAATGCGGAATCGCCAATTTCAGTAACGTTGTTCGACATAGTAACCGAAGTGAGCGAGAGGCAACCGCTAAACACACTATCTTTAATTGTGGTAACGCTATCCGGTATTTTAATCGATGTTAAGGCTGTGCAATTGCCAAATGCGTTATCATTAATTATGGTAACGCTGTCGGGAATTTCAATAGTTGTTAAAGCCTTGCAACCGGAAAAGGTTCGAATTCCAATTTCGGGAATTCCGTTTGGTAATTTAACCGTTGTTATGGTTTTGCAGCCGTCAAAAGCAAATAAACTAATAGAGGTAATAGCAAAACCGTTTACCTTTTTAGTTGCATCAACAACGGCATCGCTGCCGTTATAACGGTTGAGTTCAACGTATACCATAGAATCCTTATAAGTTAAAATATAAGAAAAATCGCCCTCGGTTATGTTAACGGTATCTTCGCTACCGAAAAAGTCAGGCTTTTCGGAAACGGTGTTGTTTGCTTCGGATTCGATTTCGGCTTCGCCACCATCGGAGGTGTTGCTGCTACCGCCGCAAGCGGCAAACACGAATACCATAACGAGTGTTAATAAAATTGATAAAAGTTTTTTCATTTTCAATTTCTCCTTTTTTTCGTTTGAGGTTCCCCTCTGAAAATAGGTGGTTTTTAAAAACCTATCGGTTTTACTTTATCATAAAATTTTTTCAGTTGCAACAAAAGAAAAAGGAGCAAACCCCCGCCCTACAAATTAAAATTCACAGCCAAGCCCCTGCTACGCGCCGAAAAGCGCAGTTTTTGCCGCCTTAAAATAATTTTAAAACCCGCACAGCAAAGTCCCGTTTTGCGGACAGCGAAAAAAATATAATAAAAAACGAAAAAGGGGGTTGACAAATAAAAACCCCTGTATTATAATGAAATTACAGAAAAAGAACAAATGTTCTTTTCGGGAGGAAACGAAAAAATGACTACTAAATTCTTAATCCAAACCATAATCGAATTCGTGCTTTTAGGCGCTGTGATCTTAACCTTTTGGAAGGAGAAGGCACTCATCGCTTTCGAGGATAAAATAGCCGAAAAATTCCGCAGTCGCCGCAAGGCTCGCTGTGATCAAAAAACCTTTATCGTCTGCGAGGGCGGCAGGGGAGCACACTGCGCATAAATTTTTGCGCATTATCTTTTAATTCAAAACACTCCTCAATCTTTCAATAGGCAGATATTCTCTTCGTTTTTTTCGGGGGGAATATCTGTCTTTTTTTGTTGCTTTTTATATTCGTTAATGCTAATATAAAGATATATAAAATCATTGCCCATCGGAGGTAAATTTATGGATATAAAAAAACTGCTCGCAAACGAAAAAGCCCATCGTTCGCTCCCGTTCTGGAGCTGGAACGATAAGCTCGAGGAGGAAGAGATCCGCCGTCAGGTAAACGTTATGAACGATACCAATAACGGTGGTTTCTTCATGCATGCCCGCGGCGGCCTGCAAACCGAGTATTTAAGCGAGGAATGGTATCAGATGATAGCCGCCTCCATCGATGAGGCAAAAAAGACGGGCATGGATGCCTGGGCATATGATGAAAACGGTTGGCCCAGCGGCTTTGCTGATGGTGTTGTTCCCTCGCGCGGACTTGATTGGCAGCAAAAGAAAATGACCTGCAAGGTTTTAGAGGATGAAACCGTTCCCGAGCATTTAATAGGTCTTTATAAAATAACCGACGATGGCTACTCCATGACCGATAAGGCAGAAAAGGGAGTTCTCGCCATTTATTTCCTTGTTAACAAATATTATATCGATGCCTTCAATCCCGATAGCATCAAATATTTCGTTGAGGTCACACACGAGGAATATTATAAGCGCTTCGCCGATGAATTCGGCAAGACCTTAAAGGGCTTCTTTACCGATGAGCCGCAGTATAACAATACCCTAAACTTCCCGTGGTCCCACGTGCTTGAAAACGATTTCCGCACTCGCTATGGCTATAGCCTTATAGAAAATCTGCCCGCCCTTTTCGGCACCTTCAGCAACACCTTTGCAGTGCGCTATGATTTCTGGAAAATGATAGGCGAATTGTATCGCGAGCGCTTCCTTAAGGTTATCTATGATTGGTGCGAGGAGCACGGCTGTATGTCCACAGGTCACGTTATGTGCGACGTTCAGCTCAACACCCAGGTACGTGCCGTTGCCGATAGTATGGCTTGCTATGAATATTTCCATATTCCGGGCATCGATTGGCTCGGCCGTCAGATAGGCTGTGCGCTCGCCGCCAAGCAGTTATCGAGCGTTGCTGCTCAGCTCGGCCGCCAGACCATAACCGAATCCTTCGCCCTCTGCGGCTGGGACGTATCGCCCAATGATTTGCGCCTTATCGCAGGCTGGCAGTACGTAAACGGTATCACGATGATTTGTCAGCATTTAGAGGCTTATACTCTCCGCGGCCTGCGCAAGCGCGATTATCCTGCAGCACTCTTTATGCAGCTGCCGTGGTATAACACCGCTTATGCTGCCCTCAATACATATTTTGCAAAGCTCGGCTCCATGCTTCACACCGCCGCCGAGCCTGCACCGCTGCTTGTAATCCACCCGATTTTCACAGCATCGCTTTTATTTGCAAACGAAAATTCCCGCTCGCTCGATTACTATAGCCATTATTACGATGCATTCACCGACCGCTTAAACGATGAACACCTGCTCCACCACTACGGCAGTGAGGTTATTATGCGCCGCTTCGGCAAGGTCGAGGGCAAAAAACTTATAATCGGCAAGTGCGAGTATGATAGCGTGCTGCTGCCCAAAATTTCCGTAATCGATGAGCACACCTATAATATGCTCATGGAGTTCGCCGAGAACGGTGGTAAGCTTTTTGCCATTGCTATCCCCGAGATGATAAACGGCCGCTATGATGAGCGAGTTGAAAACCTGCGCAAATATGCAAAGATGATCGATGAGGATAACCTCGCCGCCCTCCACACCGAGGAAATGCCCTCGCTCAGTGTTGGCAACGGCGAGCTCGCCCGCGTTCATATTGCCGAGCGCCGCGTTGATGATGAAAAATTCTTCTATATGATAAACCTCGAAAACGATACCCGCGGTGGCGTATTCTCCACCGTCGGCGATTATTCGCTCTATCTTTTCGACGTTGTAACCGAGCGCGAGGAGCTGATTGAAAGCCGCACCGAAAACGGCAAGACCGTAGCCCAACTTTCCTTCGCTCCGTGGGAGGCTAAGGTTGTTTTAGCCCGCAAGGAAAAGGCGGAAGTGAAGAAGGAAAAGGTTGAATGGCTTAAGTTTAACAATAACTTCAAGCGCATCGCCGGCAGTCTCAACACCCTCACCCTCGATAGCTGCGAATATTCTATCGATGGCGGCGAGTGGCAGCCCGAAAAGGCAGTTATTCTCCTGTTCCGCGAGCTTTTGGAACTTAAGAAGCCTTGCCGCGCCAAACTTCGCTTTAAGTTCTTCTGCGATGAGGTTCCGAGTGAACTTTATCTCCTCAGCGAGACCCCCTCGCAGTTCAGTCTCTCAATCAACGGCGAGCAAACCGAGTTTGTCGATATCGGCTACGAGGTTGATAAATCTTTCCGCAAGATGGATATTGCCCGCTTCGTGAAAGAGGGCGAGAACGTAATAATTCTCGATACCGATTTCTATCAGAGACAAAAGGTATATGACGTTATCTTCGGTGAAAACGTACATGAAACCGAGCGCAACAAATTAACCTACGATACCGAAATCGAGAGCATCTATCTCTATGGTGATTTCGGCGTTCGTTCGCTCGATGATTATACCTATGGTGAGCGCCGCTCCATCTTCACAGGTCGCAGCTTTGCCCTCACAGCACGTCCCAGTGATATAAATATTAGTGAAATAACCACCGAAAATCATCTTTTCTTCTGCGGCACCATGGAACTCTCGCAGAAGATAAACGTAAGCGTTAATTCGGGCATTCGCTATAAGATAAAGCTCTCCGCTCTCAACGCACCCTGCGCCGAGGTTATAATAAACGGCAAAAATGCAGGAATGTTTATGTTCACACCCCACGTTCTCGACGTAACTGATTACCTCAAGGACGGCGAAAACGAGGTTGTATTCAAGCTTTATTCGGGCAACCGTAATATGCTTGGCCCGCACCACAAGCCTGCAGGTGAGGTTTATGACGTTGGCCCCGCAACCTTCACCGATAAATACGGCTGGTCGGATGACCGCAGCCTGCCTGCCTGGACCGATAACTTCAGCTTTGTTAAGTTCGGCATTGAGTTTTAAGGTGATAAAATGAACTATAGAACCGAACACGATTCGATGGGTGCCATCGAGGTCGAAAGCGAGCGCCTTTGGGGCGCTCAGACCGAGCGCAGCCGCCGCAACTTTAAAATAGGCGAGGAGAAAATGCCTCTCGCGGTTATAAGGGCGTTTGCCGTGCTTAAAAGCGCCGCCGCCAAGGCAAACCGCGATTGCGGCAAGCTCGCAGAGGAAAAAGCAGAGCTTATCTGCCGCGTCTGCGATGAGATAAAAAGCGGCAGCCTCGATAGCGAGTTTCCGCTCTCCGTTTGGCAAACGGGCAGCGGCACCCAAACCAATATGAACCTGAACGAGGTTATTGCCAACCGCGCAAACGCCTTAGCGGGGGAAACGTGCTTCCACCCCAACGATACCGTTAATATGTCGCAAAGCTCGAACGATACCTTTCCGAGCGCGCTGCGTATAGCGGCGGTAGCACAGATAGAGGAATGCTTGATTCCCGCCGCCGAGCGTCTTATAGCCGAATTTAAAAAATTAGAGGCGGAAAACGAGGGCATCATAAAGGTTGGCAGAACTCACCTGCAGGATGCTGTTCCGCTCTCTCTTTCGCAGGAGATCAGCGGCTGGAGAGCATCGCTTCAAACTGATATCTCCATGATAAAGGCAACGCTTCCCGAACTTTCGAAGCTTGCCATAGGCGGAACCGCCGTTGGAACGGGACTTAACGCGCCCGAGGGCTTCGATACCCTCGCCGCAAAATATATCTCGGAATTTAGCGGACACGAGTTCGTTGCCGCAGAAAACAAATTCCGCGCTCTTTCCTCGCTTTCGGATATAGCCTTTGCCCACGGCGCCTTGCGCGCCCTCGCTTGCGACCTTTTAAAAATCGCTAATGATATACGTTTGCTATCTTCGGGTCCGCGTTGCGGAATAGGGGAGCTGTTTATCCCCGAAAACGAGCCGGGCAGCTCCATAATGCCGGGCAAGGTTAACCCCACCCAATGCGAAATGGTAACCATGGTTGCCGCGCGCGTTATGGGCAACGATACCGCCGTTTCGTTTGCCGCATCGCAGGGCAATTTCCAGCTTAACGTCTATCTGCCCGTAACGGCATATAGCATGCTGCAGTCGATAACGCTGCTTTCTGACGCGATGAATTCTTTTTGCGATAACTGCGTTGTTGGCATAAAACCCAACAAAAAAAGAATTGAGGAAAACCTCTCGCGTTCGCTGATGCTGGTAACGGCGATGAGTGGCGCCATCGGCTATGAAAATGCCGCGCGCGTTGCCAAATGCGCCCACAGCGAGGATATCACCCTCGCCGAGGCAGCCGAAAAACTGGGGCTTCTCACCAAAGCCGAGGCAGAAAAACTCTTAGACCCTAAAAAAATGGTATAATAAAAAACACCAAGTCATCCGACTTGGTGTTTTCATTTTATAAAATATTTGCGGTGCGGAAAAGCTCGCGTGCCGCGCCCTTGAGCGTGGGATGATTAGAAAGCGCAGGGTCGGCACCAATCAGCGCTGCCGCCTCATCACGCGCCACGATAAGCGCGTTCATATCACTTTGCAGGCTGGCAATTTTGAGCTCAGGCAGACCGTGCTGGCGGTGTCCAAGGAAATCGCCCGGTCCGCGTGCTGCGAGGTCGGCCTCGGCAATTTTAAAGCCGTCGGT
>JAZOPP010000180.1:0-2950 GCA_045655625.1 Acutalibacteraceae bacterium | reverse complement strand
GATACCTGCGCCTGCGAAATACCGATTTCGTTTGAAACCTCCATCTGCGTTTTGCCCTGCATAAATCTAAGCCCCAAAATTCTTTTTTCGCGGTCCGATAGCCCCTTTATCGCTTCCTTTAGTGCAATTTCATCCAACCAGTTTTTATCATCGTTTTTGTCACCGATTTGGTCCATCATATAAATGGTATCACCGCCCTCAGAGAAAACGGGCTCATAAAGTGATATGGGGTCAACAACGCTCTCAAGTGCTTCCACTATGTCCTCGCGTGGAATAGATAACTCAGCGGCTATTTCCTCAATCGTGGGTTCGCGCTGATACTTATTCATAATCTTTTCTTTAACCTGCATTGCCTTATATGCTGTATCCTTAATGGAACGGCTTACTCTTATCGAATTATTATCGCGTAGGTAACGCCTTATTTCTCCAATTATCATAGGAACGGCATAGGTGGAAAAGCGAACGTTTTGTGTTATATCAAAATTATCTATAGATTTTATCAAACCTATACACCCAACCTGAAACAGATCGTCGGGGTTTTCGCCACGATTAGAAAAACGCTGAATTACGCTTAAAACAAGTCGCAAATTACCGCTAATAAGCTCGGCACGCGCCATCTTATCGCCGCATTTGGTTTTCTTTAGTAGTTCCTCTTTTTCACGTTCGCGCAATACGGGAAGCTGTGATGTATCAACCCCACAAATTTCTACCTTTTTATACTGCACTTCTATTCCCCCAAAAGTTTTTCTAATAGAATTATTACCTTTGGCAGAACCATATAATCTAATAAAATATTTTTTCTATCGACAGGTTTTACTTGCATTCGACGCATAAAAATAGAACACCAAAGCTCAAAAGCATTGGTGTTCTATTTTTACTGAATTTGTCCGCTTAAACTTGCAAAATAATCCATACATTCACTATATAATGAATCAATCGTTGCCTTCTTTTGTTCATCAAAAATATCAGAATGGCAAATATCATATATCTTTGCTTTGCAAACCTCAGTCTTGCCGAGTATTAAATTGATAACGTCGATTGAAAGATCACTCTGATTTTCTGCAAACGAATTGCTGATTTTGGTGCCCTCAAGAACAATTTTTCCTATTATCTCGGCACCATAAAAATCCATATCCTCCAACTTTATGTCCAGCACCTTAGTCACAGGAGCAGCAGAATCGTGGGTTATGGATTCTTCTGCGTTTACAGAAGCACGTTCTTCCAGTGTTTTCAGCAATTCTGTATGTTTCGTAATAAGCTCCTCGAGTTCCTTACGCAGTGCTTCGATTTCAGAGGTGTTTTTTATATATAACTGCTTATATTTTTTTAGCTCGGAATTAACGGTGCCGAGTCTATTATGAAGCAAAGCGTTTTGCTCGAATAATTCTTTCTTTTTCACATCATCACCCAAAAACAGTATATAACAGTTGTGTATTCTTTGCAAGTACTTGAAAAAATTTTTATAATACTTTATAATATATAAAAAGCTTGAAAAGGATGTTTTTTTTGGAAATAAATGCATCAAATGCAGGTGTCGCACAGGGCGGCCTTGTAAGCACGGATGAAATAAGAATACTGATTTGCTATATTCTTCACACAATAAAGCAGCCCGTCCCCGGTCAGCAACTGTCAGAGTTGCTGCACTATGAGGGAGTTGCTAACTACTTTGAGGTTAGCTCTGCTTTTGCTGAACTCTGTGAAAACGGTCTTATATCTAAAAACAACAGCGATGAATCACTTTATGAAATCACACAAAAAGGCAGCGACGTAGCCGTAACCCTTAAAACTTCGGTTCCGCTTACGGTTCGTGAAAAAGCCTATTCCCTCGCGGTTCGTATGCTGTCTCGCATTAAATATGCCAAAGAAACCAAAATAGATATTACACCGCTTGATGTTGGATATAATGTTCGATGCGCTATAAACGAAGGCAGCTTAGAACTTATGGCTGTTTCCCTATTTGTTCCGGATGAAGCGCAAGCTAACAGTATTAAAGAGCGTTTTATCAATGATCCTACGATAATCTATTCCGGAATGATAGAACTTCTTACCGATACGTCACTCGATTAAAAACAAAAAAGCAGAGCATCTTCCAACGAAAACACTCTGCTATAATGGAGCTGAAGATGGGACTCGAACCCACGACCTGCTGATTACGAATCAGCTGCTCTACCAACTGAGCCACTCCAGCGAATTAACCTTTAGCATTATACCAATTATTTATATTACAGTCAAGTATAAACTATACTTTAAGAGGTCGGTATGGATAACAATTATTTTAACAATAAACTGCGAGAACTTAGAAAATCCAACAACCTTACGCAGATGCAAGTTGCAAAGGCGTTGGGCTTAAAACTTAATACATATTCGCACATGGAACTTGACGGTAAGCGTCCCAGTATTGAAATGTTGCAAAAAATTTGCAACCTATATTTAATTTCAATGGAAACCTTAACCGGTGAGAAAAAGAATGCATTACCTTTCGATTTTCCTGAACAAAAGCAATTGAGACTTAGCAATAACTTTGAAAAATTTGTTAATAACCCCTATCGCCAAGAAGAACCGCAATTTTTGCGCGACCTGCAAACCACAGAGCAGGATATGATTTTATTCTATCGCCAGTTGCCCGAAGAAGAACAAAAGAAAATTGTGCGTTATATTGAGCGCACCTTTAAAAAGAATACACCGGAAGAAAAATAACAAACTAAAAGCCATAGATTCGTTCAAACGGTTCTATGGCTTTTATAATGCAAAAAACGGATGCAGAAAACTGCATCCGTTTTTTATTTAATTAGAATTAGCCGTTGATAGCGGTAACAACGCCGGAACCAACAGTACGGCCACCTTCACGGATAGCGAAGCGCAGACCTTCTTCGATAGCGATCGGAGTGATCAGCTCAACGTCCATATCAACGTTGTCGCCGGGTTTGCACATATCAACGCCATCGGGCAG
>JAZOPP010000179.1:0-5886 GCA_045655625.1 Acutalibacteraceae bacterium | reverse complement strand
CACTTCTGGTGACCTTCGTCGGGTCAACGATGCCTGCTTCGATCATATCGCAGTATACTTCGTTGTAAGCGTCAAAGCCGAAGCCGACTTTGTCTGCGGTGATGATCTTGTCGATGATTACGCTGCCTTCAAGACCTGCGTTTGCAGCAATCTGACGAACGGGCTCTTCAAGTGCCTTAAGAACAATCTTGATGCCTGTCTTTTCATCAACATCATCTGTTGTGTCAAGAAGAGCCTTAACACTGCTTACTGCATTGAGAAGAGCAACACCGCCGCCTGCTACGCAGCCTTCTTCAACCGCTGCCTTGGTTGCTGCGAGAGCATCCTCAATGCGGAGCTTCTTTTCCTTCATTTCGATTTCGGTTGCAGCGCCAACCTTAATAACGGCTACACCGCCTGCAAGCTTTGCCAGACGCTCCTGCAGTTTCTCACGGTCGAAATCGGAGGTGGTGGTTTCAATCTGGTTGCGGATCTGAGCAACGCGGGCAGCTATCTCTGCTTTATCGCCTGCACCATCGATAATGATGGTGTTTTCCTTGCCGATCTTAACCTGACGAGCGGTACCGAGCATATCGGGAGTTGCGTTCTTAAGTTCAAGTCCGAGTTCCTCGGTGATTACCTGGCCGCCGGTGAGAATAGCGATATCCTGAAGCATTTCTTTTCTTCTATCGCCAAAGCCGGGAGCCTTAACACCAACGCAGGTGAAGGTTCCGCGAAGCTTATTTACGATGATGGTGGAGAGAGCCTCGCCCTCGATATCCTCAGCGATTATAACAAGCTTTCTGCCTGCCTGAACAAGCTGCTCAAGTAAGGGCAGAATTTCCTGAATGTTGGAAATCTTTTTATCGGTGATAAGAATGAGCGGCTCATCGATGATAGCCTCCATCTTATCTGTATCGGTGGCCATATAAGGAGTGATATAGCCACGGTCAAACTGCATACCCTCAACAACCTCAGAGTAGGTTTCTGCGGTTTTGGATTCTTCAACGGTGATAACGCCATCGGCCGATACCTTTTCCATAGCCTCAGCAATAAGGGTACCTATCATTTCATCGCCGGCAGAAATAGTTGCAACACGGGCAATATCACGGCTGCCGCTAACCTTTTGAGAGTTAGCGATAACGGGATCTACTGCGGTTGTAACGGCACGGCTGCTACCTTTTTTAACAACCATGGGGTTAGCGCCTGCAGCAACGTTCTTCATACCCTCGCAGATGAGAGCCTGTGCGAGAACGGTTGCAGTGGTAGTACCATCACCTGCAGCATCGTTGGTCTTAACAGATACTTCCTTAACGAGCTGAGCACCCATATTCTCAAAGGGATCATCAAGCTCGATTTCCTTTGCGATGGTAACGCCATCGTTAGTGATAAGCGGTGCGCCGAATTTTTTATCTAAAACTACGTTTCTGCCCTTGGGTCCTAAGGTTACCTTAACAGCGTTTGCAAGCTGATCGACACCCGACTGCAGAGCTTTTCTGGCCTCTTCGCCGAAAATGATTTCTTTAGCCATTAGTTTGTTTCCTCCTATTCAACAATTGCAAGAATATCGGACTGGCGGATAATGCTGTATTCCTCGCCGTCAACCTTAACCTCGGTGCCCGAATATTTAGCGGTGAGAACCTTATCGCCCACCTTAACGTACATTTTAACTTCGTTACCGTCAACAATTCCGCCGGGACCTACTGCAACGATCTCAGCAATCTGCGGTTTTTCCTGAGCGGCAGAGGTTAAAATAAGACCGCTTTTGGTGGTCTCCTCAGCCTTTACAGCCTTGGTAACAACTCTGTCTGCCAAAGGTTTGATAGTCATAATAAATGCCTCCTATATAAAGTCTTTGATTTCCACAATTAGCACTCAAAACGTGCGAGTGCTAAAATCTATTTTAGCGACTCTCTATTCAAAAATCAATAGCTTTTGAATATTTTTCCAATAAATTTAAAAGTTTATTCACAAGTGGGCTAAAATCCAGCAAGAAGCGCGTTTTAAGCCTTTGCAAATTCTTTTTTCTCAAACGCTTCGTATATTCCCTTGGGCAATATAAATTTTATGCCCTCGCGCACTAACTCGAAACGAATTTTATTTTTATGTATTATCTCGCCATCGAGATTTATGGGCTCATCGCGGAATGCTTCTATCTCCATAACCTCGCAATGGCCGTGGTGACAAATTGGCAAATCCTCGTGTTTTCCCGTCTCATAAAGCTTGATAAACTTCAAAATCTTAAGCTTGGATATTTTTTCAACAATCAGCCATTCCAATCTTCCATCCATGGGATTTGCATTCGGTGCGCTTATATAGCCGCCGCCATAAACGGGGCCGTTGGCGCAAACGGCAAAAAGACAATCGAAAACGCCAAGCTCCTTACCATCAATCGTAATCTTAGCGCGCTGGCCTATTTTGCCGAGCAAAGTTTTAACAACCGAGAGTTTATACGCCATGCCGCCCGAAACCAAAGGCAGGCGCTTAAAGCGGCTCATACCATCGGCAACAACTGCATCCATTCCGAGCGAGCAAATATTAACACAATAGGTGTCATCCACCTTTATAACGTCCATCGGCACTGCCTTACCCTCGGCTTGTGCCGCAATATCAGCAAACGGCTCGCGCGAAGAAAAGAACTTAAGAAAATCGTTGCCTGAACCGCAGGGTATTACGCCGAGATTAACATTAGGATAACCATAGGCGCCATTGAGCACCTCAAAAAACGTGCCATCGCCTCCGCAGGCATAGAAGTTTGCCTCCTCGCCCGTCTGTGCCTCAACGCGTGCTTTTTCCTTGGCGTCGCCCACCGCTTCGGTAATTATTATTTTAACTTCATCATCTTTTCCCTCAAAGTATTTTTCAATAAGGGGTATTAAGATCTCGGGGCCCTTTCCCTTACCTGCCGCAGGATTAATGAAGAATACCTGTTTCATCCCTTTTTAACAGCCTTTCATCCTTTAAAATACATATAAAACTGACATTTAATCATTCCGTTATAGAGCTTGCGGCGCTTATCAGCGGTTCTGCCAAAATGCTGCTCAAACTCATCGTGCGGGCTAATAATGCCATACTTTTTGCCCGGTTCCTTAACCAAGCGTTCCCCTAAAGTTTTATAAAGCTCCTCCGCTGCTCTTATATCGAGCAAGCGCTCGCCGTAGGGCGGGTTGGTGATGACCGAGCAACGCTCCGCGGGAAGCGAAAAATCCCGAACATCGGCAACCGAAGCTTTAATATATTTTGCAACGCCGGCTTTTTTGGCGTTATGCAACGTAAGTTCAACCGCTTTTGGATCAATATCGAAGCCTATACCCTCAAAGGTTGCATCCCGAACAATACTATCAAGTGCACGGGTGCGCTCCTCCTGCCAAACGGTTCTCGGAATAAACGCAAAGCGTTCTGCTGCAAAATATCTGCCGAGACCCGGTGCGGTTTTGGTAGCCATAAGAGCAGCCTCAATAAGAATTGTTCCCGAACCGCAGAAAGGGTCATAAAGCTTGGTATCGGGGAAAATTCTGATAAGATCGCACATTGACGCAGCGAGAGTTTCTTTTATCGGCGCATCGTTAGATGCGGGGCGATAGCCGCGCTTGTGCAGGCCCTCACCAGAGGTATCTATCATTAGTGATACTGTATCCTTGAGTATCGAAAAGCGAATCTTAAGTTCGGGACCGGTTTCAGAAAACCATTCTGTTCCATACTTGGATTTAAGCCTCTCAACAACCGCCTTTTTTATTATTGACTGACAATCAGGTATACTGAAAAGCTTGGAGTTTAAACTCCAGCCTGTAACAGGAAAAGCATCATCACGACCGATGAAGTGTTCCCATTCAAGCGCCTTGGTTGCCTCAAAAAGATCATTAAACGTATCGGCTGTGAATTCGCCGACGCGGATAAGAACACGCTCGGCAAAACGGCTGCCGATATTCACTCTTGCGAGAACGTTATAATCTCCCGTGAAATTAACTCTGCCGTTTTCGGCGGTTACTTCCTCAACGCCCATTCTTTTAAGTTCATCCGCCAATATGCCTTCGGTACCAAATAGGCATATAGCGGTTAGTTTTAGTTTTTCCATATTTCTCCTTCAAGAAAAAAGGCAGACAAAAGTTTGCCTGCCATATATACGTTATTTATCTTGATGCGCCGCGGCGAGGGCGTCTTGCCTCGTTGTTTTTGCGCTTGAGGTCGGAGAATTTATCATCGCTGACCTGTTTGAAACGGCTCATCATATCCTCAAAAGAACCCGATTCCTCGCGTTTTGCTGTCCAGACAAAGGAATTATCCGGTTTGGGCGGCATTTTAGGTCTACGCTCGGGTCTATTTTGCTCCTGCGCACGCTTGATGCTGAGGCTTACTTTACCCTCATCACCAATGTTGAGCACCTTCATTTTAACGGTGTCGCCCTCTTTTACAAACTCGCGAATGTCATTTACATAGGTTTGAGCAACCTCTGAGATATGTACCATTCCTGTTTGGTTTTCGCCAAGGTCTACGAATACGCCGAAATTGGTAATACCCGTTACCTTGCCTTCTACGATTTCTCCCACGGTCAACTGCATAAGAAAA
The DNA here is from genome assembly GCA_045655625.1 of Acutalibacteraceae bacterium. Taxonomy (GTDB): domain Bacteria; phylum Bacillota; class Clostridia; order Oscillospirales; family Acutalibacteraceae; genus SIG589. Next base: position 1,341 of record JAZOPP010000179.1, on the reverse strand, counting down.
AATTATCCTCCTTGAAATATGCCCTCAAATAAAACCGGTTAACTACCGGAAATATCAATAAAAACTTGTTCGTCCGAATAGACGAAGCCGAGCCGCTCGCGTGCCGCCTTTTCAATTATATCTGCCTCGGTGCCGTTCTCGAGCAGATCCTTAAGTTCATCTATCTGCTGGCTCATTATGTTTTTTTGTTCCCTATAGGAATTAAGCTCTCTTCTCTGCTTTATAAGCTGATGCTGCAAATCCCCCAAGGAATAAAGCAAATAGACACAAACGACCAGCAACAATACGCGACGGATTACGCTGTTTTTTCTTTTAGCCATAATAATCTATCCTTAAACCATAAGTGCAAAAAACACCTATTTCCCTATTATTCTATTAAAGAGATTATACACCAACCTTTTCGCTTCTTTCAAGCCTTTTTTTAGATAAAAACGCAACTTTTTCAAAAGTTTTGAAATTTTATCCCAAAATTTACTAAATAGTTGCGAAATGTGACTTCTAAGCCGCTCTAAAAGCGCAAAAAGCAAACAAAAAAATTGGCGCAGAAATTTTAGTTCGTATTTTGATAAAGTGAGTCGCCAGAGGATAAATCCCATCAGTTCGGCTATATAGGCATATGCCCGCGGTTGACCGTTAGTACGGAAGATAAAAGCAGTGAAGGTCGCGAGAGTGAGCAACAAAAAATATAATATATCCTCTATGAAAACAGAAAATGCGCCGTGCTTTTTTGATAGGCGCAGCGACTTGAAAAAATCATATATTATCGAGAAGATCACGCCGAGACACAAAAAAACTAAAAAAGAAATGGCCTGATCTTTATTACTGATTTCCCACATTATTTAAAAATGCGACCGAAGAAGGAGCCGCTCTGCTTACTATCTCCCGTATAAGCAAGGGCGATAAGCTTACCGTCCATTTGCATATCCCCCGTTTCGCGGTTAAAGCCTGCAATATGCAGATTTTCACCCTTGATGGTTAACTGCCCCTGCACGGTTTCAATAACTACTACGTGTTCGTCAAAACTACTCACTTCGCATACGCCGCTAAAAACCAGTTTTTTGCGTTCCTGCATTATTATACTGTGCGGCATATTATTCTTATCATCAGGCATAAAAAATCCCCCTTACGCTTCATTTTATGAAGCATAAAGGGGTTAATATTACTGCAAAACGTGATACATTCCGCTTGCATCGTCCTTACGAACGGTTTCCACAACCTCAAGCACTTCAACCTTAACAGTTCTGCCTGCAAAGGCTATCTCTATAATGTCGCCTACTTTTACATCGTAGGATGCGCGGGCGGGCTTGCCGTTTACGCTTACCCTGCCTGCATCACATGCCT
>JAZOPP010000178.1:0-10375 GCA_045655625.1 Acutalibacteraceae bacterium | reverse complement strand
ACTCCCGACCTTCTGGTCCGTAGCCAGACGCTCTATCCAGCTGAGCTATCAGCGCAAATTTTCGTGCCACAGTATAATAACACATTCCAATTTAAAAATCAATACTTTTTTAAAAATAATTTTTTTGTCTCTTTTTTATTCAAAAATCGAGTTTTTATGTATAATATTATTATATAAATATATAAAATAACTACATTATTATAATATTATTAAGATTATTATTGAAAAATGTTAATAACTATGATAAAATCTTAATGTGTATTATCCTATAGATAAGGAGTGCTTTTTGAATATGGAATCTTTAAACGATTTGTGGGAAACGGTTTGTGAATCACTTAAATCCTCGGGCGAAATAACCGAGGCAGGCTTTAACCTCTGGATTAAAGATCTTAAACCCTTAGAGCTTCGTTCCGACGGTTTTGTTTTCTCGGTTTCCGCCGAGATAAAAAAGCAGGTTATTGAAACTACTTATATGCCCCTGCTCACCGAATCTCTTAAAAATATAATTGGCATTGAAACGCCCATCAAAATAGTTGTTGAGGATAAAAGCGGCAACATTGTTCAGCCCGAGCTTGATAACGCTGCATTCTTTGATAAGGCATTCACCTTTGATAATTTTATAGTCGGATCCTCCAACCGTTTTGCTCACGCAGCAGCCATGGCGGTTGCGGACAACCCCTTTATCATGTATAACCCGTTGGTTATTCACGGTAAATCAGGCGTGGGAAAAACCCATCTTATGCTGGCTATTAAAAATCATATTTCAAATAAATTTCCGGAAAAGAAAATTCTTTTCTGCCGCGGCGAAGATTTCGGCAACCAGCTCATCAGCTCGCTGAATGATAAAACGCCTGAAAAATTTCGCGAAAAATTCCGCTCTGTTGACGTTTTACTTTTAGATGATATTCACTTTATCGCCGGCAAAGAAGGAATGCAGGAGGAATTTTTCAACACATTTAACGTGCTCCAGCAAAACAACAAGCAAATTGTTGTAACGCTTGACCGTCCGCCATCGGAAATTAAAACGCTTGAGGAACGTATTAAGAGCCGCCTTGAGAGTGGTCTTATTGCTGATATTTCCTCACCCGACTTTGAAACCCGCGTGGGTATTATTCAAACCAAGGCAAAGATGCTCAATATAACTCTGGCTGAGAATATCATTTATTATATTGCCGAGCACATAAGAGCCAACACCCGTCAGCTTGAGGGTATGGTTAAGAAGCTGCAGGCTTATATAATGTTCCAGAATAAGGCTCCCACAATTCCGATAGTTCAGGGCTTTATCCGCGATATTGTTAATGACCCTAAAAAGGAACCTATAAAGATTGAGCAGATAATTTCCGAGGTTGCACGAAACTATTCGGTTCAGGAATCGGATATTCTCTCGCGCAGAAAAACTGCTAACATTGCTTTTGCACGTCAGGTTGCAATGTTTATCGCAAAAGAAACCACCGAGCTTTCCTATAAAGCAATCGGCGAGAGTTTCGGCCGCGATCATACCACTGCACTTTATGCCTGCCGCGAAATTGAAAAGAAAATAAAGCAGGATCCCTTTGAGCAGGAAACCATTGAAAATATCATTAAAAACATAAAAGGTGAGGACTAAGTTACCTTTGTTTACATAATGGGGCAAGTTATTAAAGTTATCCAACTTAATTAACAGTGAGTTATTAAATACCACCTTAATAACCCAAAAGTTGTTAAGTTATCCAACTTTTATTAAAAAGTTTTCAAATTGCCCGAAAGGTGCTTGTCCATCGGCAAAATTTAACTTTTGCACACTTTTCAGTCCACTACTACTACTACTTTAAATATTAAGTAATTTCTTACTTTGGAGGATTTAAAAATGATTATTTCTGTACCACGCGCAACATTATGCGAAGCAGTTGGAAATTTATCCCGTGTTGTTTCTTCTAAGGCTACCGTTCCGGTGCTTGAGGGTATTCTTATTTGCACAGAGCAGGGCAAAATTGTTTTATCGGCTTATAACCTTGAAAACGGTGTTACAAAGGAGCTTGAAGCTAATATTGAAGAACCGGGTCAGATAGTTATTTCGGCTAAGGTTTTCAATAGCATTCTTCATAGCTTAAAGGGCGAATTCGTTAGAATTAAGACCGATGATCGCCTTATGTGCCATATTGAGAGTGAAACCGCTATTTTCGATATTATGGGAATGGCAGCTATCGATTTTCCTGAAATTCCGCAGATTACCGATGGTAAGAAAATAAGTATCACCGCAGGCATTTTAAAGGAAATGGTTAGAGAAACCATTTTTGCCGTTGCTCCTACTGAGGGAACAAGACCTATTTTAACCGGTCTTGATTTTGAAATTGAGGACGGCTCTTTAAAGCTGGTTGCAATTGACGGTTATCGTCTTGCTATAAGAAAAGAAAAGGTTAACGTTACTGAAAATTTAAAATTTGTTGTTGCAGGCAGAGCAGTTGCCGAAATAGTTAAAATTATATCGGATGAGGATGAAGAAATAGGTATGACCATCGGTCGCCGCCATATTTGCTTCTATTTAGAGGGCTATACCTTTATTGCTCCGCTGCTCGACGGTGAATTTATTGATTATAAGAGAACAATTCCTGCATCGTTCACTCAAAAAATGGTTGTTAACACACGAGATTTAATTGAGGTTATTGAGAGAATTTCTCTTATTATAAATGATAACTTTACCACCCCCGTTCGCTGCATTATAGGCGAAAATGAAACCGTTTTCAGTTGTGCAACCTCGGTTGGTCGTGCAACAGAAAAGGCAGAATTTAAATTAGAGGGTGCACCTTTCGAAATTGGTCTTAACAGTAAATATTTACTTGAAGCTTTGCGCGCTTGCGATTTTGAAAAGGTTAACATTTGCTTTAACGGCGGTGGTGCCGCAGTTGTTATAACCCCTGAAAATGACGACTGTGCAACCTATATGATAATGCCGATGAGGTTGAAATAATGGAAAAGGTTAAAATAAACGGAGAATTCATAAAGCTCGACAGTTTATTAAAGCTTGCAGGCCTCGTTTATACGGGCGGACAGGCTAAAATGGAAATATTGGACGGTAACGTTTCGGTCAACGGAGAGAAATGCTTAATGCGCGGTAAAAAATGCCGCCACGGCGATATTATCGAGTTTGACGGAGCAAAGATCGTGGTAGAACAAAATGATCGTTAAAAACGTTTCTATCAAAAATTTCCGCAATATAGAAAATGTTGAATTCACGCCCGATGAAAAAATGAACGTTTTTTATGGGCCGAACGCTCAGGGAAAAACAAATCTTTTAGAGGCTATCTGGCTTTTTACGGGGGCAAAAAGCTTCCGCGGCGCAAAGGATAGCGAATTTATAAAATTCGGCGAGAATGAAGCGGTTATTAAAACCGAGTTTTTAAAGGATGGCGCGCTGCTCGATGCCGAGATGAAGATAGGCGAGCGCAGAAAAGCATACCTTAACGGAAACGCGCTGTCTTCGCCCGGTGCCCTTGCAGGAAATTTTTGTGCCACTAATTTTTCGCCGCAGGATATTGCTTTAATTAAGGATGGTCCAGCGGTGCGCCGCCGTTTTCTTGATACCGCGATTTTTCAAATTTTTCCTAAATACGTGGAAATAATGCGAAAATATAATCGTGCCGTTCAGCAGCGAAACGCGGCGGTTAAGGATCTTTATTATCATGCGGATCTCGCTTCGCTTATCGACGTTTTTGATGGCGAGATAGTTGATAACGGCAGAAAGATTATCGAATATAGAAAAAAATATATCGATGACCTTAAACAAATCGTTCCTAAAATATATTCGGGAATTTCCGAGAATAAGGAATTTCTTGATATAAGCTATGCACTTAATTGTTCGGCAGAGCTCTTGGAGGAGCGCTTAAAGGCGGCCCGCCGAGAGGATATGAGAACTGGAGTTACCAGCGTTGGTCCCCACCGAGATGATATTGAATTTTCAATAAACGGCATTTCGGCGCGACTTTACGGCTCGCAGGGACAAAAGCGCTCGGTCGCACTAAGTTTAAAGCTTGCCGAGGCAGAGATACTTAATTTAAAAACAGGTTCTCGCGCTGTGGCGCTGCTTGATGACGTTATGAGCGAACTCGACCCTGCAAGACAGGATTACGTGCTTAATCACATTCGCGACTGGCAGGTGTTTATAACCTGCTGCGATCCATCTAACACTAAAAATTTGTCAGCCGGCAGAATTTTTAAAATAGAGAACGGAGCAATTTTGTAATGTATCTTCACGTTGGTAAAGATGTAATACTTAAAACCGAAGATATAATAGGCATTTTTGATCTCGATACTGCAACGGTCGGAAAATCGACCCGAAATTATCTCGCAAAACGGGAAAAGCAGGGCGAGGTTATAAATGTTACGAGTGAGTTGCCAAAATCCTTCATCGTTTGCGAGAGGGATAATAAAAGGCAGGTTTATATCTCGCAAATATCAACGGCCACGCTGGAAAAGCGTTCAACATATAAAAAGAAAAGGTAATTGAGGAGAAAAAAATGAGTACTGAAATTAACACACCCATAACCGAAAATTACGACGAAAATTCAATACAGGTTTTGGAGGGTCTCGAAGCAGTTAGAAAACGCCCCGGCATGTACATAGGTTCGACAGGTGAACGCGGTTTGCACCACCTTGTATATGAAATTGTGGATAACTCTATCGACGAGGCTTTGGCAGGTCACTGCGATAAGATAATAGTTGAGCTGCTGGATGACGGCATTGTTCGCGTTATCGATAACGGTCGTGGTATCCCCGTTGGTATAAACCCGCAAAAGGGAATCCCCACCGTAACCGTAGTATTCACCATACTGCACGCAGGCGGTAAGTTCGGCGGCGGCGGATATAAGGTTTCGGGCGGTCTGCACGGCGTTGGCGCAAGCGTGGTTAACGCGCTTTCCTCCTGGCTCGAGGTTGAGGTTAAGGATGGTAAGAATATTTATAAGCAGCGCTATGAGAAGGGCGTTATCGTTTCAGACCTTGATATAATCGGCGAAACGAGCGAAACAGGTACCACCGTTACCTTCAAGCCTGATGATAAAATCTTCACCGATACCACCGTTTACGATTACGATATTTTAAAAACCCGTCTTCGTGAGCAGGCATTCTTAAATGCAGGTATCAGAATTGAGCTTTCCGATAAACGCACCGACGTTTTCGACCCCAAGACCGATGAATTCTATTACGAGGGCGGTATCCGCTCCTACGTTGAGTTCTTGCTTGAGGGCATGAAAAAGGAGAGCCTTAACTCCGAGGTTATCTATCTTTCAGGTACCCGCGGCGATGAAACCGCAGAAATCGCTCTGCTTTGGTCCACTGCATATGACAGTAAGGTAATGTCCTTCGCCAATACACTTCACACCATCGATGGCGGCACTCACGAGCAGGGCTTTAAGCAGAGCCTTGCAAACACCGTTAATAAATACGCTTTCGATTTCAAGCACCTTAAAGAGGGCAATGCCCGCTTAAAGGGTGAGGATATAACCGAGGGCCTTGTTGCCGTTGTAAGCGTTAAGCTGGCAGATGCTCAGTTTGAATCGCAGACCAAAGCAAAGCTTGGTAACACCTCTATCGGTAAGCTCGTTCGCGATATCGTGAACGATAAGCTTTATCAGTTCCTTGAGGAGCATCCTCAGGAGGCAAAAATCATTATCGATAAATCGATAGCTTCCTCCAACGCTCGTGAAGCCGCACAAAAGGCTCGCGATGCCACAAGAAACAAATCCGGCATCGGCGGCAAGACCCGTATGCCCGAAAAACTGACCGACTGTATCTCCAACGACCCCACGAAGACCGAAATCTTCATCGTTGAGGGAGATTCTGCAGGCGGTTCCGCAGTTGAGGGAAGAAACAGCACATATCAGGCAATATTACCTCTCTGGGGTAAGATGCTTAACGTTGAAAAGGCACGTGACGATAAGGTTTACGGAAACGATAAGCTCACTCCCGTTATTTTAGCTCTCGGCACAGGTATAGGTGAGAACTTTGATATAACCAAGCTTCGCTATGATAAAATCGTTATCATGGCCGATGCCGACGTTGACGGTTCGCATATCCGCACGCTTCTGCTCACCTTCTTCTTCCGTTATATGCCCGAGCTTATTGAAACGGGTCATATCTATCTTGCCCAGCCTCCGCTTTTCCGCGTATCAAAGGGCAAACAGCACTTTGACGTGTTCACAGATGAGGAAAAAGCAAGAATAATTGAAGAACTCGGCGGCACTGCCGACGTTCAGCGTTATAAGGGTCTTGGTGAAATGGATCCTCCCCAGCTTTGGGAGACCACTCTCGACCCCGAGCGCAGAACACTTTTACAGGTTAAGATGGAGGATGCAGAGCTTGCCGATGCAACCTTCACCATGCTGATGGGCGACGAGGTTGAACCGCGCCGCAAATTCATCGAAGAAAATGCGATATTCGCAACAGATCTTGATATATAAGGGGGTAGAGAAAAATGGCTAAAACACAAGAAAAGGTTATCTGGCCGGCAGATGAAGAAACCAATATTCAACCGGTTGAGATAGTTGATGAAGTCAGAAACAGTATGCTTCAGTATTCCATGTCGGTTCTCGTTGGCCGTGCTCTGCCCGACGTTCGTGACGGACTTAAGCCGGTTCACCGCCGTATTCTTTACACTATGTATGAAAACGGATTGACACCCGATAAGGCATACCGTAAGTGCGCCGACACGGTTGGTGCCGTGCTCGGTCGTTACCATCCGCACGGTGACTCCAGCGTTTATGACGCTATGGTTCGTATGGCGCAGGATTTCTCGCTGCGTTATCCGCTTATCGACGGTCACGGTAACTTCGGTAATATCGACGGCTATCCCGCCGCTGCATATCGTTATACCGAGTCGAAGATGAACCGCTTATCGCTCCATATGCTTGACGATATCGAAAAGGATACCGTTAATTTCAATCCCAACTATGACGACCGCTTAAAGGAGCCTGAGGTTCTGCCCGTTCGTTTCCCGCAGCTGCTGGTTAACGGTTCTTCGGGTATCGCGGTTGGTATGGCAACCGAAATTCCGCCCCACAACCTCGCCGAGGTTATCGATGGAATGTGCTGCCTTATTGATAATCCCGAGGCAGACCTCTCCGAGCTTTGCCAGTATATTAAGGGACCCGATTTCCCCACGGGCGGCATAATTATGGGTCGCGCAGGAATCCGCGCAGCCTATGCTACAGGTCGCGGCAAGATAATTGTTCGCGGTAAGGCAGAGATTGAGGAGGTTCGTGACGGTCGCTTCCGCATCGTTATAACCGAAATTCCCTATAAGGTTCGTAAAAAGGACCTCGTTAAAAAGATTTATGACCTCGCAGCCGATAAGCGCATCGAGGGAATTGACGACGTTGTTGACTATTCCTCCAAGCGCGATGGCGGTATCCGTATTGTTGTTGATATCAAGAAGGATGCCAACCCGCAGGTTGTTCTCAACAAAATCTATAGCTATACCGAACTACAGACCACGTTTGGCGCGATTCTTTTGGCTATCGTTAACGGCAAGCCGCAGATTCTCACACTCAAGGATATGCTCCAGAACTGCATCGACTTCCAGTGTGATATTATCCGCCGCAGAACCTTATTCGATAAGCGCAAGGCTGAGGAGCGCGCCCATATTTTAGAGGGTCTTAAAAAAGCGCTCGACTTTATCGATGAGGTTATTGCCATTATCCGCAACAGCAAGACCATCCCCGAGAGTAAGGAAGCACTTTCCGAGCGCTTCGGTCTCGATGATTTGCAGACCACCGCTATCGTTCAGATGCAGCTTGGTCGTCTTGCAGGCATGGAAAAGCAGAAGATAGAGGATGAGCTTGCCGAAAAGCGCGCATTCATCAAGGAATGCGATGAAATTCTCGGCAGCCACGAGCGAATTCTCGATATCGTTAAGACCGAGAGCCTTAATCTGCGTGATAAGTATGCCGATGAGCGTCGCACCGAAATCTCGGACGTTGCAGGCGAGGTTGATATTGAGGACCTCATCCCCAACGATGAGTGCGTTATCACCAAGACCGAGAACGGCTACATTAAGCGTACCGTTTCGGACACCTATTCCGTTCAGCATAAGGGCGGTCGCGGTATCACGGGTATGACCACCCGCGAAGAGGATGCCGTTGAGAGTATGTTCATCTGCGATGCACACGACCCGATTATGATGTTCAGTAATCTGGGCAGAGTTTATCGCATGAAGGCTTATGAAATCCCCGAGGGAAGCCGTCAGGCAAAGGGTATGAACATTGTTAACCTCTTACCGCTTATGTCGGGCGAGAAGATAACACATATCGTTCCCGTTAAGGATGCCGATGAAAACTCCTACGTTGTTATGGTAACCTCCAAGGGCACCATCAAGCGTACCAAGCTATCGGCATATAAGAACACCCGCTCCACCGGTATTATTGCCATCAACCTCGAGGAAGAGGAAGAGCTGGCATTCGTTAAGATAACCGGCGGCGAGAGCGAGCTGCTTATTGCAACCAAGAAGGGTAAATCCATCCGCATTGATGAGCGCGATGCCAGAGAAATGGGCAGAACCGCTCACGGTGTTCGTGCTATTAAGCTCCGCGAGGGCGACTGCGTTGTTGGCATGACCGAGATAACCGATGATAGCGTTATCCTCACCGTTACCGAAACGGGCTACGGACGCCGCTCGTTTGCAACCGATTACCGCCTGCAGACCCGTGGCGGTCAGGGTGTTACAAACTATAACACCGAGAAATACGGTGACGTTGCAACCGTTTTAGCCGTAACCGGCGAGGAGGATATCATTATGATAGCCTCTAACGGTATCATTATCCGTATCGCAACTAATGAAATCAGCACATTCTCGCGTCCTGCCAAGGGTGTTCGCGTTATGCGCGTTGCCGAGGGCGAGAAGATTCTCTCAATAGTAACTGCCGACCACGCCGATGAGGAAGAATCCTCCGAGGGCGAGGCGGAGGTTGCCGAGAACGCACCTGCGGAGGCTGAAGAAGCGCAGGTAAATGAGGAATAATTATATGTTTTCATACGGAATTAGCCCCGTAACAGAGGAAACAAGAAAAATAAGGAGGGCGGCGAACTGTATAGGCGCCGCCTATGCCTTTATATTCGTGTTTGATTTGTTGCTCGAATATTTAGTAGGCTATTCCTTCAGTTTTTCGCGTTTTATTTTTAAGGTTATAAACGACCCGGTATATAAAGAGCTGTTTCAGATAACCTTTTCGCTGCTCGTGTTCGTGCCGCCTTATATTATGGCGGTGGGTCTTAGCGGCAGGCGCTTTTCTATTGTAGATTTTCGCCGTCCGCGCAGCGGGTCGTCTTTTTCGCTCGTGCTTATGGGTCTTGGCATATGCCAGATAGGCGAAATCGCGGCAACCATGTTCGGCAACGTGCTAAGCAGCATCGGCCACGCTCCCGTGATGCCCGAGGTCACCTATAGCCGCGGCTTTTACGGCGTGGCGCTGGCGGTTATATCAACCGCTTTTGTTCCTGCGCTTGCAGAGGAGTTCGCCATGCGCGGTGTCGCGATGGGACTTTTGCGCCGCTTTGGCGATGGATTTGCCATTTTAATGTCATCTATAATGTTCGGTCTTATGCACCGCAACCTCGTTCAGGCTCCCTTTGCGTTTATCGTAGGGCTGGGGCTTGGCTTTGTCGCGGTCAAGGGCGGAAGCGTGTGGCTTGCGGTAATCGTTCACTTTATCAATAACCTGCTCGCCGTTTGCTTCACCTATTTAACCAAAAATCTCACCACCACTATGAAATCTGCGGTCTTTTGCTCCTATGCCGCAGTTGTGCTGGCGGTTGGAGTGATAGGTTTCTGCCTTTGCAAGCAAAAGGATGAGCTGTTTACGTTCGATTCCCCAAAAACCGAATGTTCCTTTTTGAGAAAAACGGCAGCGTTTTTCTCCTCTCCGCTGATAATAATAGGACTGTTACTGACCGCAAACGATATTTTTAATCTACAGGTGTTTTAAATGAATGCAGAATTTATGAACCGCGCGCTTGAGCTGGCAAAAATCGCCCGGGAAAAGGGTGAAGTGCCGATAGGCGCCGTTGTGGTTAAAAATAATGAGATAATAGGCGAGGGGTATAACCTGCGCGAGCAAAAAGGCAGCGTTATTGCCCACGCCGAGATAATGGCTATCGAGGCGGCGGCAAAAAAACTTGGCGACTGGCGGCTGGATGGCTGCAGCCTATACGTAACGCTGGAGCCTTGTCCCATGTGCGCAGGCGCTATAATCAATGCACGCATAGCTGAGGTTGTGTTCGGCGCGTTCGATAAGCGCGCAGGCTCCTGCTGCGGCGATTCGGTCGTGGATCTTTTTGCCTGCGGCTACGACCAACGGCCCGAGGTTTTCGGCGGCATAAAGGAAAAGGAATGCGCCGATTTATTAAG
>JAZOPP010000177.1:0-5294 GCA_045655625.1 Acutalibacteraceae bacterium | reverse complement strand
ATCTAGCAAGGGTATCGATGTTTCGTTTTATCCACTCGGCATCGGCATAATTATCATGAAAAGCATATTCAATCAGCACGGAGGGAGCTCGTGTTCTCGCAACCTCACCGAGCGATGTAGTCGGCACCACGCGAACCGCCTGAGGATTCGGATAAATAATACGCATATTGTTGGCGATAATTTCAGCCGCTTGTCTTCCTGCTCGGCTTTGAGGATAAAAATAGACCTCTACTCCCCTGTTTTGACCCGCATTTTGCGGCGCTGAGGCGTTTGAATGGAGGGCGAGATGAAGATCGTAATTGCCCGCGTTTGACTGCGCTATGGAACTTCCTGCGGTCATCTGCGGAGTATTGCGAACGTAGGCAATTCCACTTGCGTTGAGATACGGAATCATAGCATCGGCTATAAGGTTCATATAGTATTCTTCGCTTCCCGAGCCATCGACGTATTGATTGAATTCCTGCGTTGAGGGACTGAGATAAATTATAGGCATTGTTTATTCCCCTTTCGCTAAATTCTATGTGAAAGGAAAACAAAAAAGCACCGCGGCTCTTTTCATGCGCGGTGCTTCTAAAACACTTATTATTCTTCTTCGGGAACGAGATGGAGGAGGAAAACAACACCTTCGGGTGTGAGTTGCGGAGCAGACAGACGCAAGCCATACTGCCATTTGCCCGGAGCGAACTCCTCTTCTGCTATGAAATCATGCGGCTTGAATTCGAAATGAACGTGGCCGGAGAGCATTGCAACGATGGGAACGTTGGGGTCGCGAAGGAGTGCCATCATCTCACGTGTAGCCTCGTTGTTAAGGCAGCTCTTACAGTGACCTACAAGCTCTTCCATTTCATCCGGAACACCCATCATAAGCAGCAGATGCTTTTCAGGGCGCTCATCATACATAATATGGTCGCCGATTCCGGGGCAATAAGGCGGAACGTGCATACAAAGCACCATGGGCTTACCAAGCTTTATAACCTCCTTGAACTGCTTAACGGTTTCGGGGAAAACGCGGTCAGCCTGGTTATCTATAGCAACGAGAAGAACGTCGCCAAGGTCGGTTACCTGAACGTAGGGGTTATCGTTCTTGATTACGGGGAACTTAGGAACGTTATCAAGCCAGTTATAGATGCTGTTATACGTGCGGGGATAGTTCCAATCGTGATTGCCGAGGGCATAAACATAATTCTTACATTCCTTATTGAAGAATTCATCAATAAGGTCAAGGTTGGCAGCCGACGGGAAATCGATAATATCACCGCAGCCCATTACTGCATCGGGCTGGGTCTTTTTTACGTATTCGCGAATCTCCTCGAAGCAACGAGAAGCCATCGGGAACATATAAGAACGTTCCTTTTGGAGCTTTATGCTATAATCATCGTTGTCGCGCTCGTCACGCAGAGTGAGGTGAACGTCGGCTATACCAACGATGTTTTTGGGGTCTTTTAATCCTTTAACTTTCAGAGTTCTTTCAACAACGTGTAACATACAGTACACTCCCTTTAGTGCTTTGCTTTGTTTTTATTTAAGGTGCACATATAAAACCTATATGCGCGCCGAAAATCCTAAAATTTAAGATTTTTTCTTCTTAAGAACGAGGGTCGTTCCTGCAGCGAGACCAGCAAGAGCCATAACAGCTTCGCAATCGGAAGAAAAGAATTATCGCCGGTGAATACAGGGGGCTTGATATTCGAGGAGGCGGGAAGAGTAACCTTGAAAGAAGCGGGCTCCTCGAGTGCATAAACCGCAATTACGGCGGGTTTATTGTGTGCAACAAAAAATAAAATAGTTGCACTAATGCAAGAATAGTATATAACAAGCTTTATGCCATGTCAATAAAAAACGAACAAATTCGAGCGATTTTTTTGCTTATATCGTACAAAACAGAAAAGTGCTTCAGAAAAACCTTCCAAAGCACTTTTGAGATTCAAAATTATTTAACTATTGCAGCATTTTCAAACAGGAACTGAAGCACATCATCATAAACAACGCTATACTCCATTTGATTATAACTGATAACGTCTTTAACATCGCTTACTGATAACTGCGAAGATGTTGTAGAATACATGCTTGCTACTTCCTTATACTCATTTTCCACAGTAGCAGAATCGGGTATGAGATTTTCCTTTTGAGCTATATAATAGAGCACAGCATAGGCAGAAATGCCCTCTTTGACCTGCTCGCGGATCTGCTTTTCAACATTGGCTTCGCTATCACCTATAACGGTTTCAAAAGAGGCGCCATACTGTTCTGCCATATTGCGATAATAGTCCATTTCCGTTTCAACAAAATAATCAAGTTCCTTTTGAGGGATCTTGGTCATCTTTGCACCGTTCACTACCTTTTCATAGCAATAAGACTTAACTGCAACGGAAAATGCATATGCGTTATACTTCTCGGCATCATCATAACCGAGTTTTTTTGCAATTTCATCGTTAACCTCGGGATATACCGTGCGGGTAACGGTTTTAATGTTTACAGTGAAAACAACATCCTTACCCGCTAAATCGGGGTTATTCTGATAAGACTCAGGAAATTTGAGGTTTAGCTTTACGGTGCTGCCTATAGCCTTGCCAATGAGGCCTTCTTCGAAACCGGGAATGAATTTTCCGGAGCCGATAACGAGATCAACATTCTGAGTTGAAGTGCCACCTTCAAATGGAACACCATTCAAGGTGCCAACATAAGTGATAGTTGCGGTATCGTCCATCTGAACCTTGCCCGAAGCTACCTCAACCTTTTCGCCGTAACCGCTGCCCGAGAGATCGTATTCAATCTGCTCTTTAACCAAGGCAAGAAAATCCTCATCAATCGGCGAAATCTTGATACCCTTATAATCTTCAACCGTCATATATTCCGAAAGGTCCATCTTAAATAGGCCGGTTTCTTTTTTCTCCTTGCTGCCGCAGCCTGCGAATACGCAAACACACATTAAAAGGCAAAGACAAACTGCAAAAATCTTTTTCATAATATTTCTCCCATTTTGAAATCGGCGCGAACGCCTTGTATATTTTATACTTGTATATTTTATATTAATCGCCTTATTTTGTCAACTCGGCAATAACGAGCTCGGGTGGGTTGCCAATGCGGAATGGAATTATACTTTGACCGAGACCGCGGCTTACAATCATCCTTGTTTCTCCCTCTGAAAATGAACCTGCATCATAATGTGGAAAAAAGCCCTGCCCCGGAACATAAATTCCGCCAAGCAGAGGCAAACGAAACTGTCCGCCATGTGCATGACCGCTAAACACCAAATCGGCGCCGCATTCAACATATGCCGCCATAAGTTCGGGTCTGTGCGATAATAAAACATTAAATTCTGCTTGATTAAGGCTCATATTGGCAAGCGCTTTCCTTAACGCAGAAAGCGAATTATTATAATCGTAATCTGTTACAAATCGCGGATCGGTAACGCCTGAAAGGGTTATGCTCTCATTGTTTTTTCTGATAACCGCGCTTTGGTTTTCCAGCACGGTTACGCCTGCGTTTTCAAGCGTTTTACGCAGCTCGGCATAATCATTAAGGCGAGATTCATGGTTGCCGCTTGCGAAGAAAACGGGTGCCATCTCCCCTGCTGCGCGGCAAAATTTTTCAGCAGCGGGAATATTCACCTTGCGTGAATTGATAATATCACCCGTAATGACGATTATATCGGGTTTTTCCTCTCGAATAAGTGCGAGCAGGCGGCGGTTTTCTTTGCCGAAATGCGCTCCGTGCAGGTCGGAAATCTGCGCTATTTTGAAGCCTGAAAAGTGCTTAGGCAGACGTTTGCTCGCCACGTTATAGCGGCTGATTTTTATTCTTTTATTATCAAAAAATATCCAACCAATAACCGCAATAGCCAGCCCAAAAGCAACATATTTCACCCGTATCACCTGCCTTGCGGATATTATACATTATTTTATGCGTTTTGGCTACCCCTTGAAAAATTATTAGTATTGTGTTATCTTGTTTATAATGTAAAACTTTAGGAGAATGAACTATGAAAAAAGTTAAAATTGCCGTTGCAGGGCTAATTGCTTTGGTGATTATTGCAGCACTTTTATTCGTGCCTGTGTTCAACGCAAACGGAAAAGAACCCTTTGTTATTGCCTGCTTCAGCGACCCGCACCATGATTACGGCATTCCCGATAAAGCACCTTACGTTCGCGAATCGAGCCAAAAGGCTGTTGATTACGTTAAAGCGCTCACCGGCGGCGGTGCCGACCTCGTTTTCATTGGTGGTGACGTTACGGGACGTTATACCGATTGGACCGATGAGAGCATTGAAAATCTTATGGATGCTTCCTATAAGCTTTTCGCAAGCGCTGCGAAGGGCGGTAAAGCTCTTGTGGCAACGGGCAACCACGACCCCGAGCCGAGTGTGCACAGTGATACGCTTGAAATCAACTCGAACGACTACACAAAATACATAGAAAAAGCCTTAGGAAAACCCAAAACCGAGTTTTATAGCTCGGATATAAGCGAAGATCACGCTTTCCCATTTGACGAGCAGTTAGCTTTCCGTTATGAGGTGGGCGGATTTGAGATTTTGGGACTTAACACCCCGCAGGGCGACCGCAGACACCTAAAGCAGGATGGCCACAACGGATTATATATTGAGCAGGTTGAATGGCTTGAAAAGCAGCTTAAAAGCATTGGCAAGGATGAAACCGTTTTCCTTATGTGCCATTATTCGCCCGATACCATTCACACAGTTACCTCGTTACTCGACCCCGTTGATGAAAGCGTTTACAATCCCTGCCGCATTAAGATGAAGGAGCTTATGGAGGAATATAGCAACGTTATATATTGCTATGGTCACGTTCACACTGAGAACGTTGAAGCACTTGCCTCCACTAAAGAATCGGTTCAGCCGTTTAGCGACAGTGAAAAATCCGCGCTCGCCTGCCATATGGGCTCGCTGGGATATTATAAGGATTATTATAATCCCGGAAAATTGGGTGCTAAAGATCCGCAGGTTGTTCAGGTTATGATGATTTATGTTTATTCCGACCGCATTGTTTTCTCTGAGCACAACACGGGCGAAAAGCCTGCATACAGCGGAGACTACGAGCTTGAGGAATACGCGGTTGAACGCGACCTTGGCAATCACTTCACTAAAAAAAGCAGCCTTTTCCAAAAGATATTCGGATAAAATAATGAAAACCTGCCGTATTTGAAACGGCAGGTTTTTTGTGATAAAAATACCTTGATTATTTTTTAAAGTTGTTGTATAATTGTTGGGTAATTTAATTGCCGGTGTGTTGGAATTGGCAGACGAGGCGGACTCAAAATCCGTTGGTAGCGATACC
>JAZOPP010000176.1:0-3153 GCA_045655625.1 Acutalibacteraceae bacterium | reverse complement strand
GCAGCGGACCTTGAAACTCCTTAACGTTTAAATCAAAGGTGCGGATATGCGCCTGCACGGCGCTGCAATAAAGCTCATTGCGGCGCAGCGTTGCGGAAATATCCTCAGACAGTGATAAAACCACCGGCCACGCCTGCTCTGCTGTGGTTATATCGGCAGGGAGTGTTGTGGTTCTGCCAACGCTTTTGGGAGCGGGTTGCTGAGCGGCTACGGGCGAATTTTCCTCGCCGCTGGCATAAAGATAAAGCTGCTCGCCCATTTTACCCATTCGTTTTTTAAGCACCTCTTTGCCTGCCGCTGCAATCTCTCCTATCGTGAATATTCCGAGGGATGAGAGCTGCTTTTGGGTGGAGCTGCCGACGCCGAGCATTTCTTTTGCAGGCAGATGCCATATTTTTTCTTTGAAATTCTCGCGCGAAATTTCGGTGATGGCGTCGGGCTTTTTAAGATCAGAGCCGAGTTTGGCAAATATTTTATTAAAGCTGACGCCGACCGAAACGGTTACACCTATCTCGCGTTTTACAGTTTTGCGGATTTGCTCGGCTATTTCCATGCCGCTGCCGAAAAGCAGGCGGCTACCTGTTACGTCCAGCCAGCATTCATCGATGCCAAACGGCTCGACAATATCGCTATAGCGCAGATATATTTCGCGAACGGCGGCAGATACCTCATTATATCTATGATAATTGGGCGGCACACAGACAAGCTCGGGGCATTTTTTCTTTGCCTGCCAGATAGCCTCAGCGGTTACAACGCCGCACCTTTTTGCAAGCTCGTTTTTGGCAAGCACTATTCCGTGGCGTTCCTCGGTGCTGCCCGTTACGGCAATAGGACAGTTCTTTATTGTGGGATTATCCAGCACGGCGACCGATGCGAAAAAATTATTGAGGTCGCAGTGGAGAATAGTTCTGTCCATAATGCCGCTCCTTTTTAAAAAAATAGAACAAGTGTTCTATGATATTTTAGCACACTTCTACCCTTTTGTAAAGCCGTAATTTATTGACAATTCGCTTTGTTTATGGCATTATGAAATTTAAAGAAAAACGGTGGTGAAATTATGTTTTTTGATATATGCATCATAGGCGGAGGAGCGGCAGGCATGATGGCTGCCATAACCGCTAAGGAGGCGGCTCCGCATTTAAGCATCGCGGTTTTGGAACGACTTGACCGAGTTGGCAAAAAGATTGCACTCACGGGCAATGGCCGCTGCAACGTTACCAATAAAAACATAAAATCGGAGAATTACTACGGTAAGGCTCCGCAGTTCTCGTTGCCGTTTTTCGAGCGCTTCTCGGTAAGCGACACCTGTGCGTTTTTTGAACGCATAGGCGCTCCCGTTATATTCGAGGGTGATAAGGGTTATCCGCGCTCGCTGCAGGCATCCAGCGTGGTTGATGCTTTGAGATTCAAAATGGATGAGCTCGGCATAGAAACCCGATTTGGATTCTTAGCCGATAACGTTATAAAAAAGGGGGGCAGCTTTGAGCTTATATCGGGAAACGAAAAAATTTCCACTAAAGCTGTTATTGCCGCAACAGGACTGCTTTCGGGCGGTGTTAAGCTCGGCTGCGACGGAGGTTTTCTTGAGTTTTTGAAGTGCTCCGGAATAAAAGCTTCCGAGCCCCGCCCCGCTATTGTGCAACTGAAAACCGATACTGATTTCGTGCGCCAGTTAAAGGGCATTAAGGTTAACGCTGAGGTTCAGCTTTTGCGTGACGGCAGGCTGCTCAAAAAGGATTTTGGCGAAACACTTTTCTGCGATTACGGTCTTTCGGGTCCTCCGATACTTCAGCTTTCGGGACACGCCAAAACGGGCGATATAATTAAGCTTGATTTGATGCCCGAATACGCATTTGATGAGCTTTATGCACAGCTTGATAACCGCAGAAAAGCGCTTTCTCTTCGCAAAAACGAGGAGTTTTTATCCGGCTTTATCAATAAGCGCCTCGGTCAGGTAGTGCTGAAGAGATCAGGTCTTGCACTTATGGGTGCTGCCGGAGATATTGCCGATGGTGAACTTAAAAAGGTTTGCTCTGTTTTAAAGGGCTTTAACTGCGAGGTCAAAGGCAACACAGGCTTTGCGAATTCGCAGGTATCCATGGGTGGAATATACGTGGACCAGCTTGATGATCGAAGCCTTATGGTAAAGAAAATACCCGGTCTTTTCTTAGCCGGTGAAATTATAGATATCACGGGCGACTGCGGCGGATTTAATCTGCAATGGGCGTGGTCGAGCGGATATGCGGCAGGCTTAGGTGCCGTGGAGTTTTTAAAATGATAATAATCAATGATATTCATCTGCCGCTTGATGGGGAACCCGATCTTCGCGAGGCGGCAGCGCACGAGCTTAAAATAAGCCAGCAAAAAATAAAAAGTGCCACACTTTATCGCAAATCGGTGGATGCAAGAAAGAAAAACGACCTTCATTTTTGCTGCTCTATCACCGTTTCCCTCTCCTGTGATGAGGCGACTGCGATAAAACGCTGCAAAAAGGCGCACATATATAGAGAAGAAGAATACGTTTGGAAAACGGGACTTTCTTCTAAAACTCGCCCCGTTGTGGTAGGCTTCGGCCCTGCGGGAATGTTTGCAGCGCTCACCTTGGCGCGGGCAGGACTTTGCCCCATTGTGCTCGAGCGCGGCGAATGCGTTGAAAAACGAAGTGAGACCGTTAAGCGCTTTTTCGAGGGTGGCGCTCTTTGCGAGGAATCCAACGTTCAGTTTGGCGAAGGCGGAGCAGGCACCTTCTCGGACGGCAAGCTAAATACGGGAATAAAAAATATTCGTTGCCGTGCGGTGCTCAAGGAATTTGTGCGATTCGGTGCGGATGAGCGAATTCTTATCGATGCCAAGCCGCACGTTGGCACCGATAAATTAGTTGAAATTGTTAAAAACCTACGCGAGGAGATTATCTCCTTGGGCGGTGAAATCAAATTTTCGCATCGACTTGATATGCTATGTATCGAGGAGGGCGCACTTAAAAGCATTCGTGTTTCGCACGAGGGCGAGGCGGAGGAGATTCCCTGCTCGCTTCTTATCCTTGCAACGGGACATTCGGCACGCGATACATTCTTTATGCTCAAAGAAAAAGGCATCAAAATGGAACGCAAGCCGTTCTCAGTAGGTGCCAGAATTGAGCATAAACGCGCAGAT
>JAZOPP010000175.1:0-6334 GCA_045655625.1 Acutalibacteraceae bacterium | reverse complement strand
AGACTTGATGAAGTTCATATTACTGCTAATAAAAACACCATCCCCAACGATCCCCAGAGCCCGTTTGTAACCAGCGGTGTTCGTATTGGTACTCCTGCGGTAACCACCCGCGGATTCAAAGAACCCGAGATGAAGCTTATCGCCAATTGGATTGCTGATATTATTGAGGATTTTGAGGGCAATAAAGAGCGTGTTTCGCGTGAGGTTCAAGAGCTTTGCGCTAAATTCCCGATTTATTAAAGGAGAATTAAAATGGCTTATTTAACTGATATTGAAATTGCTCAGTCCTGCAAAATGAAGCCGATAGGCGAAATTGCAGCAACTGCACACGTTGATGATAAATATATCGAGCAGTATGGTAAGTATAAGGCAAAGGTTGACCTTTCGCTTTTAGATGAAACCGATAAAAAGGATGGCAAGCTCATTTTGGTTACTGCCATCACTCCCACACCTGCAGGTGAAGGAAAAACCACCACAACCATTGGCCTTGCTGATGGCCTTCGCAGAATCGGTAAAGACGTAACTGTTGCACTCCGCGAGCCCTCTTTAGGACCCGTTTTCGGTGTTAAGGGCGGTGCTGCTGGCGGCGGATATGCTCAGGTTGTTCCTATGGAGGATATAAACCTGCATTTCACCGGAGATTTCCACGCTATCGGCGCAGCAAACAACCTGCTTGCCGCTATGCTGGATAACCATATTCAGCAGGGTAATGCGCTTGGTATTGACGTTCGCAAGATCACCTGGAAGCGCTGTGTTGATATGAACGACCGTCAGCTTCGCTTCGTTGTTGATGGTATGGGCGGAAAGGCTAACGGCGTTCCGCGCGAGGATGGTTTTGATATTACTGTTGCCAGCGAAATTATGGCTGTTCTTTGTCTTGCCAATTCGCTTGCCGACCTTAAAGAGCGTCTCTCTCGCATCATCGTTGGTTATACCTATGATGATAAGCCGGTTACCTGCGGTCAGCTTAAGGCTGCGGGTGCTATGACCGTTCTGCTTAAGGATGCATTAAAGCCCAACCTTGTTCAAACACTTGAGGGAACTCCTGCTTTCGTTCACGGTGGTCCCTTCGCAAATATTGCCCACGGTTGCAACTCCGTTATGGCAACCAAACTTGCCCTTAAGATGGGCGACTATACAGTAACGGAAGCCGGCTTCGGCGCAGACCTCGGCGCTGAGAAGTTCCTCGATATTAAGTGCCGCATGGCAGGACTCGTTCCTGATGCCGTTGTCGTTGTTGCAACCGTTCGCGCTCTTAAGATGCACGGTGGTCTTGCCAAGAATCAGCTTGGTGAAGAGGATATCGTTGCACTCGAAAAGGGAATACCCAACCTTCTGCGCCACGTTTCCAACATAAGCAATGTTTATAAGCTTCCGTGTGTT
Organism: Acutalibacteraceae bacterium; assembly: GCA_045655625.1. GTDB lineage: Bacteria > Bacillota > Clostridia > Oscillospirales > Acutalibacteraceae > SIG589. The sequence continues at coordinate 4,951 of JAZOPP010000175.1, read as the reverse complement.
GTTGCGGTTAACCGTTTCCCGACCGATACCGATAAAGAAATCGATTTCATAATCGCTAAGTGCAAGGAAATTGGCGTTAACACCGTTCTGTCCACCGTTTGGGCAGAAGGCGGTAAGGGCGGCGAGGATCTTGCTCGCGAGGTTGTTCGTCTTTGTGAGGAGGAAAAGGGTGATTTCACCTTCTCCTACGAGCTTGATGGTACTATCGAGGATAAGATAGAGGCAGTGGTTAAAAAGGTATATGGTGGTAACGGTATCAACGTTTTACCTGCCGCTAAAAAGCAGATTGACCAGTTAACTGCACTCGGCTTTGATAAGTGCCCCGTTTGTATCGCAAAAACACAGTATAGTTTCTCTGATGACCCGCAGAAACTCGGCGCTCCGGAAGATTTCACCGTTACTGTTAAAAATGTTAAGATATCTGCAGGTGCAGGATTCATTGTTGTCTTAACAGGCGACATTCTCACCATGCCCGGTTTGCCCAAGGTTCCTGCTGCTGAGCGTATCGACGTTGATGCTGACGGAAAAATCACAGGATTATTCTAATTAAATGAGGGCAGGGGACTGCCCTCATTTGTTTATATCAACTATTAGTTGTTTTTCGTGCATATAAAATTTATATAATTTAGGTATTTAAAAATCATAGCAACTATGTTATAATATTAACAATCTCAGGTAGGAGAAACGGATTTATCCTGAAATATCTTTAAAAGATTAAATGGAGGTCTATAATGGACAACGCAAAAATTCTTGTGGATAGTGTTGAAAGGCTTGAAGAAGCAATCAACGCTGTTCGTGCTGCCCAGCAAAAGTTCGCAACCTACACTCAAGAGCAGGTGGATAAAATTTTCCGCGCTGCCGCAATGGCTGCTAATAAGGCTCGAATCCCGTTAGCAAAACTCGCCGTTGAAGAAACCGGAATGGGTATTGTAGAGGATAAGGTTATTAAAAACCACTTTGCCTCTGAATATATCTATAACGCCTATCGCGATACAAAAACCTGCGGTGTTATCGAGGAAGATAAAATCTATGGTACTAAGAAAATTGCTGATCCTATCGGCGTTATCGGCGCGGTTATTCCTACCACCAACCCGACTTCAACTGCTATATTTAAAACTCTCCTTGCGCTGAAAACGCGTAACGGAATTATCATCAGCCCCCATCCGCGTGCCAAGAATTCCACCATCGCTGCTTCCAAGCTTGTGCTTGAGGCTGCAGTTGCTGCAGGTGCTCCCGAGGGAATTATCGCTTGGATAGACGTTCCGAGCCTTGATATGACCAACCTTCTTATGAAAGAATCGGATATCATTCTTGCAACGGGCGGTCCCGGAATGGTTAAGGCTGCTTATTCCAGCGGCAAACCCGCTTTAGGTGTTGGCGCAGGTAACACCCCTGCAATTATTGATGATACTGCTGATATTCTCCTTGCAGTAAACTCTATTATTCATTCCAAGACTTTTGATAATGGTATGATTTGTGCTTCCGAGCAGTCGGTAATCGTTATGGACAGCATCTATGATGAGGTGCGTGCTGAATTCTTAAAGCGCGGCTGCTATTTCCTTGATGCCGAGGAAACCGAAAAGGTTAGAAAAACCATAATCATCAACGGTGCGCTTAATGCAAAAATCGTAGGTCAAAAGCCGGTTACTATAGCGGCACTCGCTGGTGTTACGGTTCCCGAAACCACCAAGATCCTTATCGGCGAGGTTGAAAGCGTTGAGCTTTCCGAGGAGTTTGCTCATGAGAAGCTTTCTCCCGTACTCGCAATGTATAGGGCTTGCGATTTTGAGGATGCTGTTTCCAAGGCAGAGCATCTCGTTGCCGACGGCGGTTATGGTCACACTTCTTCTATCTATCTTAACGTTAATACCGAAAAGGCAAAGCTCGATGAGTTTGCCGCTCGTATGAAAACCTGCCGTATTGTGGTTAACACTCCTTCCTCCCACGGTGGTATCGGCGACCTTTATAACTTTAAGCTTGCTCCCTCGCTTACACTGGGTTGTGGTTCCTGGGGCGGAAACTCTGTTTCCGAAAACGTTGGTGTAAAACACCTGCTTAATATTAAAACTGTCGCTGAGAGGAGAGAGAACATGCTTTGGTTCAGAGCACCGCAAAAGGTTTATATGAAAAAAGGCTGCTTACCCGTTGCTCTTGATGAACTCAAGAACGTTATGGGCAAACAGCGTGCATTTATCGTTACCGATAGTTTCCTTTATAACAACGGATACACTAAGTCCATCACCGATAAGCTCGATGAGATGGGCATAGTACATACAACCTTCTTTGACGTTGCACCCGATCCCACCTTAGAGTGTGCAATTCGCGGTGCCGAGCAGATGACCGCTTTCCGTCCCGATTGCATTATTGCTCTCGGCGGTGGTAGTGCGTTGGATGCTGCAAAGATCATGTGGGTGCTTTATGAGCATCCCGAGGTTGACTTTATGGATATGGCTATGCGATTTGTTGATATCCGCAAGCGTATCTATACCTTCCCCAAAATGGGCGAAAAGGCATATTTCATTGCAATTCCCACCTCGGCAGGTACCGGTAGTGAGGTAACCCCCTTTGCCGTTATCACCGATGAAAAAACAGGCGTTAAATATCCGCTTGCCGATTATGAACTCCTGCCCAACATGGCAATAATCGACACCGATCTTCATATGTCTGCGCCTAAGGGACTTACCGCAGCATCTGGTATTGACGCAGTTACCCACGCACTTGAGGCATATGCCTCGGTTATGGCGACCGATTATACCGATGGTCTCGCTCTTAAGGCTCTTAAGATTATATTTGAATATCTGCCCCGTGCATATGAAAACGGCCTCGTAGACGTTGAATGAAGAGAAAAAATGGCTAACGCTGCAACAATCGCAGGTATGGCATTTGCAAATGCCTTCTTGGGTGTTTGTCACTCTATGGCTCACAAGCTGGGTGCTTTCCATCATCTGCCGCACGGCGTTGCAAACGCACTTATGATAAACGAAGTTCTCAGATTCAATGCAAGCGAAGCTCCCACCAAGATGGGAACCTTCTCGCAGTATGACCATCCGCACACACTTGCCCGTTATGCTGAGGTTGCCGATTATCTCGGCCTCGGCGGAAAGGACGACGAAGAGAAACTCGAGAACCTTATTAAGGCTATCGATGAACTCAAGGCTACCGTTGGTATTAAATCCACCATTAAGGAATACGTTACCGATGAAGCTGATTTTCTCGCTCGTCTTGATGATATGACCATGCAAGCATTTGATGACCAGTGCACAGGTGCTAACCCGCGCTATCCGCTTATGAGTGAAATCAAGCAGATGTACTTAAACGCTTACTATGGTGAAAACTAAGGAGGGAATATAATGAAACCTGAAAACATAATTGCAGTTAGAAAAGCAAAAAAGGTTTATCGTAATGATAATCTTTGTGTAAAGGTTTTTGATGAAGGATATTCTAAAGCTGATATCCTTAACGAAGCACTTAACCAGGCTCGCATCGAGGAAACAGGACTTAACATTCCCAAAATTCACGAGGTAGGAATGCGTGACGGCAAGTGGGCTATAGTTTCTGATTTTATTGATGGCGAAACCCTTGCAAATCTTATGGAAAAGCATCCTGAAAAGATGGATGAATATCTCAATATGTTTGTTGATATTCAGCTTGATATTCATTCTAAAACCTGCCCACTGCTTTCTAAGCACAAGGATAAAATGAATAGTAAGATCAGCGCGACCACCCTTGATGCTACAACACGTTATGAACTCCACACCCGTCTTGAGGGTATGCCCAAGCACAAAAAGGTATGCCATGGCGATTTTAACCCCTCTAATGTTATAATAGCTAAGGATGGAACCCCTTATATTATCGACTGGTCTCACGCTACTCAAGGTAATGCATCGGCTGACGCTGCAAGAACCTATCTTTTGTTCTGCCTTGAAGGTAAGGAAGATATTGCAAAAGAGTATCTTGATCTTTTCTGCAAGAAGAGCAATACTGCCAAGCAGTATGTTCAGAAGTGGATGCCCATTGTAGCAGCTTCTCAGTCTGTTAAGGGCAATGATGAAGAGAGAGAGTTTCTGCTTTCTTGGGTAGACGTTGTAGATTACGAATAAAATTAAACACCGCAGTAAAATTACTGCGGTGTTTTTTTATTTCTTCTTTTTCATGAAATTTTCGCTATAGAAATTCGAGTGTTTTGCAAGTTCATCACTGAGTTTATTGAAATCAGTTCGCTCACAAAGTGTTTCTTCGCCTGAGAACAGGTTAACGCCAAGGCCCAAATGATTTCCTTCAATCTCACAACCTAAAGCTGCGAGCGTGGTGGGGAACATATCAATTGTGGCAAATTCGCGGTTTTTGGTGTGCTCCTTGCTAAGGCCAGGCGCGGGGTTGATTATGCAGTTATAAACGCGTCTCGTGTAATCCTCGCGCATATGCTCGCTAATGTAACCCTCATCCATGCTACAATGGTCGCCGGTTATAACTATTGTGGTGTTTTCGTAGAAATCTTGCTGCTTGATCCATTCAACAAATTCAGCAATACGCTTGCTCGAGCAGGCGATAACGTTGTTATATTGCGAGGAGTAGTTCTTTTCGCAGTCAGTGCAGAGGAAGCCGTCAATGTGGTGAGTGTCAACGGTGAGCATATTAAATGCAAACGGCTGATCCATTTGCGATACCTTTAATATCTCCTGCTTGGCATATTCAATGAGATATTTATCCTCCATGCCCCACCACTCCCAATATCCGCGGGGAACGATGCCATCGTCATATGCGGTGTAAAGATCATAAACCTTATCAACGCCGTGTTGCTCGAAATACTGCTTTCTGCCGCCGTATTCGCCATCAGAACCAAACATAAAGGTTTGATAGTAGCCGTCTTTTGCGAGAACGTCGGTTATTGTGGTAACGCCGGGGAGGAAGTTATCATATTGACCGCCATCCACACTGCCGTTGAGGTCTA
>JAZOPP010000174.1:0-28576 GCA_045655625.1 Acutalibacteraceae bacterium | reverse complement strand
ATATGAGCTTGATTGCTCTTCTCCCCACCTCGTTCGCGATAACAACAAGTGCATTCTTTGCCGTCGTTGTATCGCCGTTTGTAACGAGCAGTACGTAAGCGTTATCGGCGCTAACAACCGTGGTATTGATACCGCTGTTGGATCGCCCTTCAACGCTGAGCTTAAGGATACTCCTTGTATCTCCTGCGGTCAGTGTACCGCTGTTTGCCCCACCGGTGCTCTCACTGAGAAGGACGACACCGATAAGATCTGGGCTGCTCTTGCAGATCCCACCAAGCACGTTGTTGTTCAGACCGCTCCCTCCATCCGCGCTACCCTCGGCGAATGCTTCGGCATGCCTGTTGGTACCAACGTTGAGGGCAAGATGGTTGCTTCTCTCCGTCGCCTCGGCTTTGACAAGGTATTCGACACCGACTTCGCTGCCGACCTTACCATCGTTGAAGAGGCTAACGAGCTTGTTGAGCGTATCAAGAACGGCGGAACTCTGCCGATGATCACCTCCTGCTCGCCCGGCTGGGTTAAGTTCTGCGAATACTATTATCCCGATATGCTTGCTCATCTTTCTTCCTGCAAGTCGCCCCAGCAGATGGCCGGTGCCGTTATCAAGACCTACTATGCACAGAAGATGGGTATTGATCCTAAGGATATCGTTTCTGTATCTGTTATGCCCTGTACTGCTAAGAAGTTCGAAATCGGTCGTGACGATCAGTCTGCTGCAGGCGTTCCGGACGTTGATATCGCTATCACCACCCGTGAGCTCGCTCGCATGATTCAGCGCGCAGGTCTCAACTTCAACGCTCTCCCCGATGAGGAGTTCGATAGCCCCCTCGGCGAGGATACCGGCGCAGCCGTTATCTTCGGCGCAACCGGTGGCGTTATGGAGGCAGCTCTCCGTACCGCAAACGACTGGCTCACCGGCAAGGATAACACCGATATCGACTTCACCGCTGTTCGCGGCACCATGGGTCTCAAGCAGGCAAGCGTTAACATTGCAGGCAACGAGATTAAGGTTGCTGTTGCTTCGGGCGCTGCAGCCGCTAAGGTTGTTATGGATCAGCTCAAGGCAGGCAACCCTGCAGGCTGGACCTTTATCGAAATCATGGGATGCCCCGGCGGCTGTGTAAACGGCGGCGGTCAGCCCATTCAGCCTCAGTCGGTTCGCGACACCGTTGACCTCAAGGCTGTTCGCGCAAAGGCTCTCTATGATCAGGATGCTGCTATGACTCTCCGTAAGTCGCATGAGTCTCCTGTTGTTAAGAAGCTCTACGAAGAGTGGTATGATGGTTTCGGCGGCCACAAGGCTCACCACGACCTCCACACCTCTTACGTTCCGCGCAAGAAGTATTAATCAAAACAAAAACCCCTGCTTCGGCAGGGGTTTTTATATTTCTATTATCCTTTTGTTTTTTCTTTTTGCTATTTCCTTAAACTTTGCCGCCCCTCCCGTTACACTACGTACATAAGTGACAACAAAGTCAGCCTTTTCTATCATAACACGATTACGCTTATCAACAGCAAAACGCAGAGGTGTGTTTTTAGGCAAATCAAAATATATGGTGTCTGAATAATCAAACACGTCCTCTTCCTTTCTCTGCTGCGGCATATAGGCAAGCACAACAAAATATTTAATGTGTGAAAAGCGTTTTTTGAGTTCCTTTAGTTCGCGCCTAACCATTGCATCAAAACGCCCTTGGTGACCAACATAAAAAAGTGTTACCCCTTGATTTTCTATCAAATCTATCAGCACCGCTCTTAAACGCTCTGATATTTCCTCCCCCGCCGTTCTATGACCAAAAAAAGTGCAAACCAAATCCATCACCTCCGCCAATTTAGTATACTTATTTTAAGTATACCTCCAACATTATACCACAAGATAATCTTAGAATATACTTAAAATAAGATTTTGGCGGTGGTTTTTTTGAGAAACAAGGAAAATAAGCACTTGGGCATCGAGGTGGATCCTGAGTTACACAGAAAATTACACTATATCGCAAAATACGAGGGTCGCTCCGCAAACGGACAAATTTTATATCTCATCCGTCAATGCATCCGCGATTTTGAACAAGCCAACGGTGAAATAACTGAAGAATCCAAATCTAACTGATTATTTATCCCTGCCATAAAGCAAACCCCCAACCACTAGGTTGGGGGTTTCATTTTTTGTTATTTTAAGGTGTCGGCGATCTTGTAGATAAGCTTTTCGGTCTTTTCCCAGCCGAGGCAGGGGTCGGTTATCGACTGACCAAACACCTGCTCGCCGCCAATCTTTTGACAACCGTCAACGAGATAGCTCTCAATCATAAGGCCCTTAACCATCTTGCGGATATCGCTGTTGTGGTTGCAGCTATAAACAACGTCCTTTGCGATACGCGACTGCTCAAGATACTTCTTGCCCGAGTTTGCATGGTTGGTATCGATTATTACGGCAGGATTTTTAAGGTCGGTCTTGCCATAGATTTCGTAAAGATTTACGAGATCCTCATAATGATAGTTGGAAACGCACTTGCCTGCGAAATCGAGATAACCGCGCAGAATTGCGTGAGCATAGGGGTTGCCCTTGCTGCTAACCTCCCAACCACGGTAAATAAACGTGTGGCTGTGCTGGGCGGCGGTTATGGAATTCATCATTACCGATAAATCGCCGCTGGTGGGGTTCTTCATTCCAACGGGAAGCACGATTCCGCTGGCGGTGAGGCGGTGCTGCTGGTTTTCAACCGAGCGGGCGCCAACCGCAACGTAGGAAAGCAGGTCGGAAAGGTAACGGTGGTTTTCGGGATAGAGCATTTCATCGGCGCAGGTGAAGCCGTAATCACGCAGCGCAGACATATGCAAATCGCGGATAGAAAGAATGCCGCCGAGCATATCGGGTTTTTCGTTGGGGTTGGGCTGATGGAGCATTCCCTTATAGCCGTCACCCGTTGTGCGCGGCTTGTTGGTATAGATTCGGGGGATGATTATTATCTTATCCTTAACCTCATCGGCAACCTTTTTAAGGCGCGATATGTATTCGAGCACGGGCTCGCGGCTATCTGCCGAGCAGGGGCCGATAACCAAAATAAATTTATCCGAGGTGCCCTCGAACACCGCTGCAATTTCGCCGTCGCGCTGCTCTTTTATCTTTTTAAGCTCCTCGGTAACGGGGTAGCGGTTTTTAACCTGCTGCGGAACCGGCAGCTTGCGCGTGAATTCTAAGTTCATAAAAATCCCCTTTACTTTTTATCAAAGCGCGCTCTACGCTCGGTAGAGATGCGCATCATCTGCTTCATTTTTTCTGCGTCGCCGTCTTTAACGGAGTTATACATTTCTTCAAAGCTTTCGCGGAAAATATCCATCTGCCGCAAAAGTGCTCCCTGGTTTTCAAGGAAAAGCTCGCTCCACATATCCTCGTTTATTCGCGCAATTCGGGTGAGGTCGCGGAAGGAGTCGCCCGTGTAGCGAGTGAGGTCGGGGTCGTCGCTCGCGCACATAAGCGATACCGCTATGCAGTGGGTGAGCTGAGAAAGAAATGCTATCATTTCATCGTGGCGCTCAGGTGAGAGCACCGATACGTCGGCAAAGCCTAAGGTTTTGCCCAAATCGGAACAGAGTTCTATTGCCTCGGGCGTGTTTTTATCGGTGGGAACCACGATATAGTTTGCACCTCGGAAAATCTCGGTTGTGCTGTTTTCAACGCCGTAAACCTCGCGGCCTGCCATGGGGTGAGCCGCTATAAATTCGAGCCCCTCGGGGAGCATAGCCTGTATTTCATAGACGTTACTGCATTTAACACCCGTTACGTCGGTGAGAATGGCACCTTTTTTAATGAGATGTCCGTTTTCCTTTATCCACTTTTTAAAGATATGCGGATAAAGCGCGAAAACCAAGATATCGGCTTCGCCCACAAGCTTCGGGTCGACCTCGGTGCTGCCTGCGGCTATTATTTTTTCGCGCAGCGCAAAATCTATGGAGCTTTGGCTACGGGTTATTGCTGTTACATAGAAGCCTTTTTCGGTGAGGGCGCGCGCATAGCTGCCGCCCAAAAGACCAAGACCTACTATTAAAATTTTATTGTGCTGTTCGAGTTTCAAAGAGATTCCACCTCTGTTTTAATTCCAAGGGTTTCCAATTTCGAGAAGAAATCAGGATAGCTTTTTTTAACCGCCTCTGCCCCGTCGATAACGCCGCCCGTAACCGTGCAGAGCACCGCAAGTGCCATGACTATTCTATGGTCGTTATGGCCGCAGAGCGGCTCTTTCGGCGCGCAAAGCGAGCCGCTTATATCAACCGTGTTTTCGCCAACCGCCACGCTTATTCCAAACTTTTCCAGCTCGGCTTTCATGACCTCGGCGCGGTCGCTTTCTTTGATTTTCAGTCGGCGCGTGCCAACAAAATGACCGCCGCCGCGATATGCCGCCACCGCAAACGCAATGGGTCCCAGATCGGGGCAATCGGATAAATCATAATCGCAGGACGAGAAAATTTCCTTATAAACGCGGTCGCCTTGCAGGCTCTGCTCATCAAGCCCTGAAACGGCAACCTCGCCGCCCACTACGCTAAGTGCTTCCAAAAACGCGGCGTTGCTATAATCGCCCTCAACCGCGAGGGTGCGGTTTTCAAGCGGGGCGCTTTCTATGATTATTTCGTTTTGACCATTAAGGGTTATCTTCGCGCCGAAATCGGCAGACGCCTTAACCGTGAGCTTGATATAGGATAGGCTCTCCACTTTGCCTACAAGCTTTATGCGGCTTTTGCCGCCTGCCGCAAACAGAGCATATATAAGACCCGTTATAAACTGGCTGGAAATATCGCCGCGAACCGAATATTCACCTGCGGTGAGCTTGCCGCAAACCGTGATTTTTTCCTCATCGCGCGAGAAATAAAAGCCCTTTTCGCGGCAGAGCTCCTCATAAACCGATTGCGGACGCTCAAGCAGCCGACTACTGCCATATAGCTTTATTTTTTTGCCCGAGAGCAACGCAAGCGGAATAAAAAAGCGCAGGGTGCTTCCGCTCTCGCGGCAGAAAAGAGATGCGTTTTCGGGGAATTTTTCGGGGCAAAGACCGCCGAGGGTCACCCTATCGCCATCGACTTCCACGTCCGCTCCCAGCGCACGCAAACAATCGAGCGTTGCAAGGATATCCTCCGAGAAATCAACCCCCGTGATAACGCTTTTTTCGCTCAGCGCGGCACAAAGTGCCAAGCGGTGCGCCATGCTTTTAGAGGGAGGCGCCGAAATGCAGCCGCGCGCGGTGCCTTTTTCTATTCTTATCCTCATTATTTATTCTCCACAAGAAAATCCATAGCTTCTAAATATCCCGCTATTCCCTTGCCGCTTATGGTTTTTGCGCAGGCGGCGCGGATATAGCTTATCTGTCTGAAATCCTCACGCGCCGAAACGTCGGATATGTGAACCTCGACGGTGGGAATACCGACCGCCTTAACGGCATCGAGCAGGGCAATGCTCGTGTGGGTATAGGCGCCGGGGTTTATAACGATGCCGTCCGTTTCACCGAAGCAGCTCTGAATTTCATCAACCAGCGCGCCCTCGTGGTTGGACTGGAAAAACGACACCTCAACTCCAAGCAAATCGGCGTGCTCCTTTATGGTGGTGCAGAGCGATTCATAGGTATCCTTGCCATAGATTCCCGGCTCACGGATGCCGAGCATATTTAGGTTCGGTCCGTTTATAACCTTAATTTTCATTCAAAAACACTTCCTTTATTTTTAAAACATTTTCCGCCTTTTGGCGAACGCAGTTTATCTTTTCATCTGCCGCCGCGCAATAAATGGGGTAACGCTCGCGATAGCGTTTCTCTAACTTCTCGCGGTCGCTCGAGAGGGGTCGGTCAGCGGTGGTGGCAAGCTGCTCTATCGGTCTATCGAGGAAAATTATTTTTCCGTTTTCGCGCAGAGCCGTGAGGTTTTCCTCCCGAAGGATGGCGCCGCCGCCCGTTGCTATAACGGTGCTTTGGTGCGCCGCGGCTTCCCTTACCGCCGCGGCTTCCATCTCGCGGAAGGCCGCCTCACCATATTCGGTTATGAGCTGTGCAGGGGTTTTGCCCTCACGAATGCGGATAATCTCATCAGTATCTAAAAACGAAAACCCAAGCTCCTCCGCCACCATAGTGCCGAGCGCGGTTTTGCCGCAACCGGGCATACCTATGAGCACGAGGTTTTGCTTTTGGCTCAAAAGCTCCTTATAAACACGGTCGATAGTGCCGCGCTCTATCTTTTCACCCGTGAAATGCTCGGCAGCAAAAACCGCCTGAGCCACCAGCATATATAGTCCGCCCTCGGCAGGGATGCCGCGCTTTTGTGCGGCAAGCACGAGTGCCGAACAGAGTGGATTATATACCGCATCGAAGCAGCCGCAAAGAGAAGAAAACTCCTCGATATTTATCGCACTGCTTCCGTTTTTGGGGAACATTCCGCAGGGGGTGGTGTTGATTATTATCTGGGCATCGGTGTGGTTTTTATAAACCTCATCATACGTAACCGTGCCCTCTCCCTCGCTGCGCGAAACACGAAGCACCAAGCCGGCGCCTAAATCGTGTGCCACAGCAAGTGCGGTTTTGGAGGTTCCGCCCGAGCCGAGAATAAGCACCTTTTTGCCGCTAAAATCCACGCCGTTTTTTAAAACGAGTGCGCGCAGACCCAGAAAATCGGTGTTGTATCCTATCAGCTTGCCGCCGCGGTTTACCACGGTGTTAACGGCGCCTATAGAGAGAGCCGCAGGGTCTATCTCATCTAAATAAGGCATTACCGCCTGCTTATATGGAATTGTTACGTTTATTGCCTTGAAGTCCCTCGCTAACATAAATTCGCGGAGGGCTTCGGGGGCGATTTCGCGCAGCTCATAGCTATAATCAAAGAGTTTCGAATGTATCTCCTTTGAAAAACTATGACCCAAGCGCTCGCCTATGAGTCCGTATTCCATTATTTTAAAAATCCGTCCGTTCCGTATTTTTGTGTTAATAAATCGCACAGCACGAGTGCGGTTACGCTATCGGCAACCACCCTTGCGCGGTGAACTATGCAGGGGTCGTGTCTGCCTGCCGCCGAGAGGGTTGTTTCCTCTTTTTTATTTATATCAACCGTTTTTTGCTCGCGGCTGATGGTGGGGGTGGGCTTTATGGCAGTTTTGAACACTATGGGCATTCCGTTGGTTATGCCGCCTAATATTCCTCCCGCGTTGTTACGAGCGGTTTTGATTTCGCCATTTTCTATAACAAATGGGTCGTTTGCCTCACTGCCTCGCATTTTTGCGAGCGCGAAGCCTGCGCCAAACTCAACTCCCTTAACAGCAGGGATAGAGAAAAGCGCATGTGCGAGGGTGCCCTCAACGGTATCAAACCAGGGCTCGCCAACGCCTGCCGGCATTCCGAGCACAACCGTTTCCAGCGTGCCTCCTATGCTATCTCCCTCTGCCTTAGCAGCGAGGATAGCATTTTTCATATTCTCCTCTGCGGTGCTATCGAGCGCGGCAAAGGTTTTATCTGCGAGTGCCTGCGCGTCAGCAGCAAAATCGCAAAAATCGCGGTCGCACACGTTGCCTATCGATGCAATGTGAGTGGCAACCGTGATACCCCTCTCGCGCAATGCCGAGAGAAGAATTGCGCCTGCGGCAACCAGCGCCGCGGTTATTCTGCCGCTGAAATGGCCGCCTCCGCGCGGATCATTAAAGCCGCCGAACTTCACAAAGCCTGTGTAATCGGCGTGACCCGGGCGGCATTTAAGCGCAATTTCGCCATAATCCTCCGAGCGGGTATCGGCGTTGGGGATAATTATGCAGATGGGCGTTCCCGTGGTTTTTCCGCGGAAAACACCGCTCTTTATTTCAAAATCATCCTGCTCCCTGCGAGGGGTTGAGAGCGCATCGGCAGGGCGGCGGAGCGATAACTGATGGCGAATGAAATCCTCATCCACCTCAACTCCTGCTGCCAGACCATCCAGCACCGCGCCAACGGCGGGTCCGTGGCTCTCGCCAAAGAGTGTAAGCGTTACGGCATTGCCGAATACATTTTTCATTTTTACTTTACCTCTCTTATGGTTTTTTCGAGTTCTTCTAAGGTGAGCTTTTTAAGGTCATAACTACCAGGCGCTGCTACGTAAACCACCGTTATGCTGTTTCCTGCCATCTTTTTATCGTGGCGGATGGCACGAAGCAGACCGTTAGTATCGAAATCGGTGAGGGTGGGCAGAGATAACTTTTCAAGCACCGGAAGCAGTCGTTCCCTCACGCTATTGGAGCACATATAAAGCATTCCCATGGCAACGCATTCGCCGTGGTAATAGTTTTGCATTTCGTTTTCACTCTCAATGGCGTGTGCCACGGTGTGGCCGAAGTTGAGTATCTTACGAAGCCCCGTTTCCTTTTCATCCTCCTCAACCACCTTTTTCTTGATGATTAAGGAACGCTCGATTATGGTATCGAGCAGCTCGAACGGGTCGTGCTGTTCGAAAATTTCGAAAAGCTCGCTATCGCTGGTAAGCGACATTTTAACCGCCTCGGCAAGTCCGTTAGATATCTGGCGGCGCGGCAAGGTGGCGAGCGTATCAGGGTCGATAAGCACGCGCTTGGGCGGCCAGAAGGCGCCAACAATGTTTTTATAGCCCTCAAAATCGATGGCGGTTTTGCCACCTATCGAGGAATCAACCTGCGAGAGCACGGTTGTGGGAATATTATAAAAATCGATGCCGCGCATAAACGATGCGGCAGCAAAGCCTGCCAAATCACCAACAACACCGCCGCCGACCGCAACAACACAATCGGTTCGGGTGAAGCCCTTTTCAACCAGCGTGGCAAGAATGAGCTTATAGCTCTCGAAATTTTTGGTTGCCTCGCCCTGCGGCAGGGTGATGATAGTGGGCTCCTTCGCCGCCGCTGCAACGGTTTTTGCATATTCAGCGGGAACACCGTCATCGGTTACTATGGCAACGCGGCGCTCCAAATTTAAAAGCTCGCCCGCTCTTTGCAGGCAACCTCGTTTTAATACTATTTCATAACCGCCCGTTGCGGTTTTAACCGGAATTCTCATAAGCTCATTTCCTTTTCAAAGCTTCCTATAACGCGAACCGAGTTGCAATAACCCTTCAAATCCTCAAGCATTGCCTGCCCCTCGGGCGTGTTTACGTTGCCCTCACCCTCGGCATAGAAATAATAGCTCCAGGCCAGCTCTTTATTCGGGCGGCTCTTTAAGGCGCGCAGGTTAAAGCCGTGCTCACCTATTATCGATATGGCGCGACCGAGCGAGCCTGCCTCGTTGGTTACGGTGAAGAGCATTACAAACTGATTATCTCTATCGTTTTCGGTTTTGGCGGCACGACTGAACACCGCAAAGCGAGTGGTGTTAACATTGGCACCGTTTATGTGAGATTCGAGCTTCTGCAAACCATACTTTTCTGCTGCCTCCTCGCTGGCGATGGCAGCAATATCGCGGCGACCCGATTCGGCAACGCGCTTGGCGGCAACGGCAGTGTTGACCACCTGCGTGGCGATAAAGCCGTGGCGGTGGATATAATCGGCACACTGACCGAGCGCCTGCGGATGGCTTATAACCTCTTTAATATCCTCGATTTTCGCACCGGGAGAGGCAACGAGATTTTGGATAACGTCGATATCGTATATTCCGTTTATGTGCAGCGAACCGAAGAACGCAAGGTCCATAACCTGACCAACGTCACCGTTCGAGCTGTTTTCAACCGGCAATATAACACAGTCGCACTCGCAGTTTTCAACCGCCTCGTAGGCTGCGCGGAAATCAGGATATGGCACCGCAATGGCATCGGGGAAAGCACGAAGTGCCGCTATGTTGGCAAACGCACCCTCAACGCCGCTATAGGCAACGCGCATACCATCGAGCAGGCGGCGCTGCAGGCTTTTTGAAAGCTCCATATTGTTGCGTAAGAAACTTACGTAATAGGTGCGAAGTGTTTCGTCCTCAATGTAGGCGCTGTTTCGTTCGATTACCTCCGCCTCGCGGGCAGGGTCGGTTATCTGCAGCGCGTGCGCCTTTTTATAAAGGGCAACCTCCTTGGCGGCCTCCATTCGTTTAACGAACAGAGCTGCCATCTCACGGTCGACCTCGTTTATTGTTTTTCGGGCATTTTTAAGCTGGTCCATTATTTTTCTCCCAATATATCATCATAAAGTTTTTGGAACGCGGGCAACGCGCGCTCTATCTGCTCGCGTGACACGCAATAAGAAATTCTCACATAGCCCTCGCCGCCGAAGGAATCCCCCGGAACAAGCAGCAGCTCATATTTTTTTGCCTGCTCGCAGAATTCTGCAGCAGTGCCTTTGGGCGATTTTAAGAAAAGATAAAACGCTCCGTCGGGATAGACGGCGCTATAACCCATCCGACTCAGTGCAGTGAAAAGTAAATCACGATTTTGTCGATAGATTTCTATATCTGCCGTGAGCCCATCGCAGAGGGCTACCGCCTTTTGCATTAAGCTCGGAGCACACACAAATCCGAGCGCTCGACCTGCTCCGCAAACTGCGGCAAACAGCGCTTTCGCCTCCACCGCCCTGGGGGATACGAAAATATAGCCTATGCGCTCGCCCGGAAGCGACAGCGATTTGCTATAGGAATAGCAAACGACGGTGTTATCATAGAGGTTCGGGATATAGGCAACCTCCTTGCCGTAGGAAAGCTCGCGATAAGGCTCATCGGCAATTATAAAAATATCGCTGCCGTATTCGAGCTGCTTTGCACGGAGAATGCTTGCTATCTCCTCCATTTTTGCCTTTGGAATAATAACACCCGTGGGGTTGTTGGGCGAATTGATAATAATCGCTTTGGTTTTTGACGTGATGGCTTCCTCTAAAGCCTCGGCGGTGGGCAGAAAATCAGGCTCTGAGCAGCGAACAACCACTACCTTTGCTCCTGCCTTTTCGCAAAACACTCTATATTCGGGAAAAAAGGGAGCCAAGAGTATTACCTCATCGCCCTCGTTTATAAGTGCATGGAGCGTTATGGTGAGTGAGGCAGCGGCGCCGCAGGTCATATAAATATTCTCGGGTGCGGCAGGGAGAGAAAAGCGAGCATTTATGCCGTCGGCAATTCTTTTTCTTGCTGCCATATCGCCGGGTGCCGAGGTGTAGCCGTGAAGAGAGGTGGGATCGCTGCTGTCAAGGAGTTTCCTCAGCGTATCAGTAAACTCCTGCGGCGCAGGAATGCTCGGATTGCCAAGGCTGAAATCAAAAACGTTATCCTCACCTATCTCGGCTTTGCGGCGTTTTCCGTATTCAAATATCTCTCTGATGACCGAGCTTTTTTGACCCAGCGCAGTCATTTTTTGGTTTATCACGGCAATTCCTCCCGCTAAAAAATAAAAAAAGCCCGAGCCGCCTTCGCACTCTCTGCAAAGACGATCTGCGGACCGTTTTATATACCGTCACCTGGCGGATTACTTACTGTTCCGCCTTAGAGTTGCATAAAACGTCCGCTCGTTTAAAATAATAATAGCAATAAAATCGATTATATTTTTCGAACACTTTACGCACCTCACATTATATAATAATAGTTTAAAAGAATATTACCTCATTTTTCGGTGATTGTCAAGCACTTTTTTGATTTAAATCGCTAAAGTTTTAAAAGGCTTGCCAAATCGGCTCCTTTTTGGTATGATTTTTGTGCAGATATCTGCTTGGAGGAACACTATGATAACCTATGAACAGATAATTAAAAGCGAAGAAATTAACGCTTATATAAAGCGCGCCGATCAGTCGCTTGCCGCGCTGGGCTATACTGAGCACAGTTTTGCACACATAACGCGCGTGGCAAAGATGACCGAATATATCCTGAAAACGATTGGCGAGAGCGAAAAGAATACCCAGCTTGCAAAAATTGCCGCGCACCTGCACGATCTCGGCAACGTGATAAACCGTATCGATCATTCGCAAAGCAGCGCTTTAATGGCTTTTCGTATTCTCGACCGCCTTTCGATGCCTGCCGAGGATATTGCCACGGTGATATCGGCAATCGGCAACCACGATGAGGGCACGGGAGTGCCTATTGACAACATTTCTGCCGCGCTCATTCTTGCCGATAAATCCGACGTTCGCCGCAGCCGCGTTCGCAACGGGGACATTTCCTCGTTTGATATTCACGACCGCGTTAACTATTCGGTTATCGCATCGGATATTGTGATAAACGATGCGCGCGACACCATAACACTTACCTTAGAAATCGACACAGCCTACGGCAGCATTATGGATTATTTTGAAATCTTTATGCAGCGAATGCTGCTCTGCCGCAAAGCCGCCGAAAAGCTGGGACTTAGCTTCAAGCTGGTTATAAATAACCAACCGCTTATATAGGAGAACATATGAAAAACAAAAAATTTCCCACCCTGCGCGCCGCCTTTCCGCACACACTGCCCGTGCTGGCAGGCTTCGGTGTGCTGGGCGCTACATACGGCATTTTAATGTCGGCCTCAGGGTTCCCGTTTTGGGCAACAACGCTCATAAGCCTCACCGTTTTTGCGGGCTCGATGCAGTTTGTTGCGGTAAATCTCCTGCTCGGCGCCTTTGCGCCGCTTGAGGCTTTTCTCTTAACCCTTATGATAAACGCGCGCCATATTTTTTATGGCATCTCGATGCTTGACCGCTATAAAAAGGCAGGCATTAAAAAGCCTTATCTTATTTTCGGGCTGTGTGACGAGACCTTTTCCATCAACTGCACCGCACGCGTGCCCGAGGGCGTGAATGAGGGCAGGTTTTACCTTGCGGTTACGGCTCTTAACCAGTCCTATTGGGTAATAGCCTCGCTGATAGGCGGAATTTTCGGCGAGCTTATAAAATTCGACACCAATGGTATTGAATTTGTTATGACCGCAATGTTCTTTGTTATTTTGGTTGAGCAGCTAAAGGACAAGCGCGCCAGACTTTCGGGCGTGGCAGGGCTTTTAGCATCGGCGCTTTGCCTCCTACTCTTCGGCGCAGACGTATTCATTTTGCCCTCGATGGCGGCAATACTTATAATACTCACGCTGCTGCGACCCATCCTCGAAAAGGAGGGCATAGCGCATGAATAATATGCAGATAATCATAACCGTGGCGGTTATCGTTCTTGGCACCGCGATAACGCGGTTTTTGCCCTTTCTTATCTTCCGCAGTGACCGCCCCACCCCGAAATACGTTCAGTTCCTCGGCAAAGCGTTGCCTCCCGCCGTTTTTGGAATGCTGGTGATTTATTGCTTAAAGGACGTGCTTTTCGCCTTTTCGGGCACCACGGGACTGCCCGAGCTTATCTCGCTTGCGGTAACCCTTTTGCTGCACCTCACCCTAAAGCAGATGCTCGTATCGCTCCTCGGCGGCACCGCCTGCTATATGCTGCTTTTGCAGCTCGTTTTTTAAAATTAAAAGACCTCTCGGCAGAGAGGTCTTTTTCTATTTCACAACGTTTTGTGGCTCGCCGCGGAGAAACGCTTTTATATTCTCGGCAACTATATCCATCAGTCGCTCACGGGTTTCAACCCCTGCCCACGCAATATGCGGCGTTATTAAGCAGTTTTTTATTCCGAGCAGCGGACAGTCCTCATCCATCGGCTCGGTGCGGAGAACGTCGAGCCCCGCGCCTGCAAGATGACCGCATTCAAGCGCGGTGGCGAGCGCATATTCATCAACCAACGGACCGCGCGCCGTGTTGATAAAATAGGCTCCCTTTTTCATTTTTCTGAACGCTGCACCGTTCATCATATCGGCGGAATCTGCATTCAAGGGACAGTGAAGCGTTACTATATCGCTCTCGCGCAGCAGGGTATCAAAATCCACCTGCGTTACGCTATCGTCGGATATGCGGCTGCGGTTTAAAACCAGCACTCGCATATTAAAAGCCTTGGCAATGCGCGCAACCTGACGTCCTATGCTGCCATAGCCCACAATGCCTATGGTTTTGCCCGAGAGTTCTAAAAGCGGAATGGGAAAATAAGAAAATGTGCGGCTTTTAATCCAGTCGCCCTCCAGCACGGTGGCGTTATATTCGCCAACGCGGTTAAGCATCGCCAAAACGAGCGCAAAGGTGTGCTGTGCGACCGCCTCGGTTGAATAGCCGGGAACGTTGCAAACGGTTATACCGTGGGAGTTTGTGTAGTCAAGGTCAATATTGTTAAATCCGGTTGCAAAAAGTCCGATATATTTCAAGGCAGGCGCATTTTTTAGCACCTCACCCGTCATCTGGCTTTTGTTGCAAATGATAATATCGGCATCTTTTATTCGCTCGGGCAGCTCTTCCTCTGAGCATAAGGGATAAACCTCGGTCTCCCCCAGCGCCTTGATAGCATCGAGTGATATATTCTCATCGCAGACCGTCTGCGCATCGGTAATTACAATTTTCATCGCGTTCACCTCTTTTATATAATAATATTTGCGCTAAACTGATTTGTCAATTAGATTGACAAAGAAAAATCTCGTTGTTATAATAAAATGTAACCTAAAGGAGGATTTATTATGAACCGTAAAATAGAAACAACCTGTGTTCAGGGCGGATATACTCCCGGAAACGGTGAGCCGCGCCAGATCCCCATCATCCAAAGCACCACTTTCAAATATGGAAGCAGCGCCGATATGGGCAAGCTTTTTGATTTGGAGGCAAGCGGATATTTTTATTCCCGCCTGCAAAACCCCACCTGCGATAACGTTGCAGCCAAGATCTGCGAGATGGAGGGCGGCTCCGCCGCAATGCTCACCTCTTCGGGTCAGGCAGCAAGCTTTTTCTCGATATTTAATATCGCCAACGTTGGCGACCACGTTGTTTGCAGCTCTGCTATTTATGGCGGAACCTTTAACCTCTTCTCTGTTACCATGAAGAAGATGGGAATTGATTTCACATTTATCTCCCCCGATTGCTCGGACGAGGAATTAGAGGCAGCATTCCAGCCGAACACCAAGGCAGTATTCGGCGAGACCATAGCAAACCCCGCCCTCACCGTTTTGGATATTGAGCGCTTTGCAAACGCCGCTCACGCACACGGTGTTCCGCTTATTATTGATAACACCTTTGCAACCCCCATCAACTGCCGTCCCTTTGAGTGGGGCGCAGATATCGTTACCCACGCAACCACCAAGTATATGGACGGTCACGGCGGAACGGTTGGCGGCTGCATTGTTGATTCGGGCAAGTTTGATTGGACCCGCTATCCCGAAAAGTTCCCCGGCCTTTGCACTCCCGATGAGAGCTACCACGGCATAACCTATACCGAGCGCTTCGGCATAGAGGGCGCATATATCACCAAGGCAACCGCTCAGCTTATGCGCGATTTCGGTTGCTGCCAGTCGCCCATGAGCGCCTATATGATTAACTTAGGCCTTGAGAGCCTGCATGTTCGTATGGCTCGCCATTGCGAGAACGGACTTGCCGTTGCAAAGTATCTTAAAAACCATCCCAAGATTTCCTGGGTTATCTATCCCTCGCTCGAGGGCGATAAGAACTACGAGCTGGCCCAGAAATATATGCCCGGCGGCACCTGTGGCGTAGTTTCGTTTGGCGTTAAGGGTGGTCGCGCTGCTGCAGAGGAATTCATGGGCAGACTAAAGATTGCCGCTATTGAAACCCACGTTGCCGATGCCAGAACCTGCTGCCTGCATCCCGCAAACGCAACCCACCGCCAACTCTCGGATGCCGAGCTTGAGGCTGCAGGCGTTGCTCCCGACCTTGTTCGCTATTCCTGCGGAATCGAGAGCGCCGAGGACCTTATTGCCGATATTGAGCAGGCTTTGGATTTCTAATTTCACTTATAATTTAAAGGAGGTGGGAGTATGCCCATCAAAATACCGAACGGACTTCCCGCCGAAAACGTTCTCCTCTCGGAAAACATATTCGTAATGAAGGAGACCCGCGCACTCGTGCAGGACGTTCGTCCGCTTAGGATACTTTTGCTTAACCTGATGCCCAAGAAAATCGAGACCGAGACACAACTCTCGCGCCTGCTCGGTAACACTCCGCTTCAGGTAGAGCTTGAGCTTATCCACACCAAGACCCACGAATCGCAAAACGTTTCAAAAGAGCATCTGCTCGCTTTCTATAAAACCTTTGATGATATAAAGCATGAAAACTTCGACGGCTTGGTTATCACCGGCGCGCCGGTTGAGCATATGCCGTTTGAGGAGGTTACCTACTGGAACGAGCTCTGCGAAATAATGGAATGGAGCAAGACCCACGTTCACAGCACCTTCCATATCTGCTGGGGCGCGCAGGCAGGCCTTTATTACCACTATGGCATAAACAAGCACCAGATGGATAAGAAGATGTTCGGCATTTTCGAGCACACGCTCGATTATAAAAACTCGATGCTTTTCCGCGGCTTTGACGACCGCTTCTCGGTTCCTCATTCGCGCCATACAACGGTGCTTCGCGAGGACATTGAAAAGGTGCCCGAGCTTAAAATTCTCTCCTCCTCCGAGGAGGCAGGCGTTTATGCCGTTGCGGCTAAAAAGGGCAGGCAGATATTCATAACCGGTCACTCGGAGTATGATGCGCTCTCGCTCGACAGTGAGTATCGCCGCGACCTTGATAAGGGATTACCCATCGATATGCCCAAAAACTATTATCCCGATAATAACCCCGAAAATGCGCCCATCGTTAACTGGCGCAGCTGTGCAAACCTTTTATACAGCAACTGGCTTAACTATTTTGTTTACCAGACCACACCCTATGACCTTCGCGACCTTAAAGGCGCCGAGGAAGAGGAATAAAATAAAAAACCTGCCTAACGGTTACTTCTCATAAGGATGTTTAAAGCCGATAGATTCAAAAACGAATCTATCGGCTTTCTCTATGATTTCAAACCAACAAGAATGTATGCAAATTCTGTTTCTATAAAATCTAATAGTTTTAGACCGGATTTTGCCAAATATTCCTTTGTGTTATTAGGGTCGTCGGGGTATACCTTGATTTTTCTGTCCGCATAGTTTATATATTTGCTTTGATTTTTATCAATGGATAAAACAAAATACCCTTTTGAGTTCAAGAGAGAATAGATTTTGTTAATACATTTTTGTTTTTCCTTGATATGCATAAAAGTTAATGATGAATATATAAGATCAAAAGTGGTATTAAAATCACAAGTTATAAAATCAGCGCATATTAACTCAACATGTTGATATTGCGATAAGTTGTGCGCAGCTCTTTCTATTGTCTTTGGAGATATATCAACACCAAAAAATTTCTTACATAACGGCGCAGTTTTTAATGCAAGTCTACCTGTACCAATACCGATTTCCAAGACCGTTTTATGTTTATCAAGTTTCATTGCATCAATAAACACCTGACCGTCCCACTTGTTCATATATTCTTTCAAGGGTTCAGGGTCATATACGGGGTCATTGTTTTCATCAATTAGTTTATCATAATGCTCGATTACATTCACAAAATTTTTCTCCTTTCGGATAGAACCAGCATCGCATTTGTATGTACAAATGCATATTGGGGCTAAGCCCAAACCCTTATTTTTTTGTTTTTATAGTTTTAAGCGAAGAGATTAACATTCTACGGATTGCACCGCAATCGTTTTGTAATGCTTTATAGTTTTCTTCTGCCATACAATTTGTTTCGAAAAGAAGTTCTAACCAATATTCAGTTTCATAACACTCTTTTTGAGCAATTTCAAGTTTCGAGATAAAATCTTTTGTTCCCTGTGCATATTGTGCTTCGTGTAAATTAGCACCAATGGAGGTGGCGGAACGAAGTAATTGATTAATTAAAACTGATTCTTTATGATTTGATTTCATATCACGACAGAGAAAAACAACAGTCTTTGCAAACTCTTTTGCTTTGTCTCTTAATACACTATCAGCCAATGTTATCACCTCTAAATTTATTATACTTAAAAATGACAGTCTTTCAAGTGATATTCCGACTTTGTCGGAGTGATATTATTGCCCTATGGCAATAGTGATATTGAAACCTTACGGTTTCAGTGGTATTTTATTCGCCACCCAAACTCGCGAAGCGAATACCACTCGGCGTCAGCCGAATATCCCTGCGAAGCAATAGAACTCGCCGAAACGCGAATAAAACTGTGAGACTTCCTTATGAGAAGTCTCGCAACGGCAGGTTTTTTATTTTTCTATTCTCCAATCGATGGGAGTAAGGCCTGCTTCTATGAGCAGCTCGTTGCAGCGCGAGAAGTGGCGGCAGCCGAAAAATCCGCGATATGCCGATAGAGGACTTGGGTGCGGGCTCTCGAGCTTTTTGTGGATTGGGTTGGTTATTATTTCGCACTTTTTTCTTGCGGGCGAACCCCATAGCAAAAACACCACGGGGGTTTTCTTTTTATTAAGCTCGCTTATAACGCGGTCAGTGAACTGCTCCCAGCCCTTATCCTTATGGCTGGCGGCGGCACCGCGCCGAACGGTTAGTGTATTGTTGAGCAGCAGCACACCCTGCTTCGCCCAAGCGGTGAGCTCCCCCGTTTTGGCAGGCGGAATACCTAAATCGCTCTCAAGCTCGGCATAAATATTTTTAAGGCTGGGCGGCAGAGGAGTAGGCTCGCGCACCGAAAAGCAAAGGCCGTGCGCCTGCCCCGGCTCGTGATACGGATCCTGCCCTATTATGCAAACGCGGCAATCGGCAAACGAGGTATATTTAAGCGCATTAAAAATATCATACATATCGGGATAAACCGTGCGCGAGGAATATTCCTCTTTTAGGAAGCCACGCAGTTTTTTATAATAAGGCTTTTCCCACTCATCAGCGAGGATATTATCCCAATCATTTCCGATATTTACCAAGGCTATCCCTCCTTTTGTATAGTTTAAGTTTACCACCGTGCAAAAAATTTGTCAAATTGCCCTATTACACTAACCCCTGATTTTGTGGTAAAATTATGATAGAAACATAAAAGGAGATGAGAGTATGTTCACGATAGGCGATACCGTGCTGTACGGAGCAACCGGTGTTTGCAAAATCGACAGCACCGTAACACGCGAGATAGGCGGCAGCGAACAGACCTATTTTGTGCTTAAACCGCTGGCAAAAGAAAAGTGCACCGTCTTTGTGCCGACCGAGAATGAGGCACTTAAAGCCAAGATGCGAAAAATACTCTCTGCCGAGGAAATAGAGGCGGTTATTGCCGACGTTAAAACCTTGCCCGATATTTGGGAGAATAACGAGCTACGCCGCCGCGAAATTTACAGTGATATAATCCACAGCGGCGACCGCCGACAGATTATGCTGCTTATCCGCACGCTCTATAACGTTGAGCAGGAGCGCCGCAAGGAGGGCAAGAGATTGCACCTTGCAGACGAGCGCTTCTTAGCCGAAGCTGAGAGACTGCTTTATGATGAGTTTTCGGCGGTGCTGGGAATCGACCCCTCGGAGGTTGTCCCCTTTATAATTGAACGAATGGAAAAATAAAAACTCCCTTTTGGGAGTTTTTTATTTTTTGCTCATACCGAGTTATATCAGGGCGTCGAGAGCGCCGCCCCCTACTGTTACGGTGTTCCGT
Source organism: Acutalibacteraceae bacterium (assembly GCA_045655625.1). Lineage (GTDB taxonomy): Bacteria > Bacillota > Clostridia > Oscillospirales > Acutalibacteraceae > SIG589. The sequence continues at coordinate 9,145 of JAZOPP010000174.1, read as the reverse complement.
CGTTTAATACCTAATCACGGCTTTTTGATTTCGGTGCCGGGATAATAATGCTCTAAAATTTGTAAGTACATGCTGCCCGCCTTTGCCATTTGGTTTGCGCCGTTTTGGCTCATTCCAACCCCGTGACCGTAGCCATACACCGTGAAATTGAAGGTGCCGTCTTTATATTCTAAATCGAAGCAGGAGGAGCGAAGCGCGAGCGCTTGCCGCACCTCGCTGCCTTTGAGCGTTTTGCCGAAAAGCGTTAGCTTCATCACGGTGCCTGCCGCACTTTTGGATATTTCGGTTTTCACGGTTTTGGTGTCCTTCGGTTTTTCGAGCGATAGCTTTTCGCATAGCTCCTCCGCCGAAAAGGCGGCGCTGCTTTTATATTTTTCGTGCTGCTTATCGGCTTCACTTTCTACGCTTATGAGATAAGGCATCGCCTTGCCCCAAACGTTTTCCGCTGTTTCGGTTTTCCCCGGGGAAATTGCGTGATAAGCGGCAAAAATCGGCTCGCCCTTATACATTATCAGCTGCCCTACCACCTCGCGGATGCATTCTCGCAGCTTCTTTTCATACGCTTCGGCATTCTCGCCCCACTTTTCCTCCCTTGCCGCCTTATCAATATATGCCTGGTGGAGCGCAGGGTCGCTGGTTAGGTGATATTCCTCATCGCGCGCTACCGAGCGGTTTCGCGCCGCATAGGTATAGGCGGCACCCGCCTGAGCCTTGAGCGCTTCCTTTTCATATAGCGCAGGCATCTCCGCCGCCACCACTCCGCAGATATAATCCTCCGCCGAGAGGGTGACGATTTCGTTTTCCACCTTAAGCTTAAACACGTCCTCCTCCCCCTCCGGAAGATAAAGACTGCTCGGCGGATATATTTCGGTGTTCCCCGTTCCTGCCAGCAGCGGTATGAGCAGCAGCAAAAAGAAAGGCGCCGCCAGCAAAAGCGTATAAAGATTTCGCATTTTTTACTCCTTTATTGACAATTAGCGTAAATAAGTATAAAATAATAATATATATACCCTTGTCCAATACTATGCATCAACTCTCCCGCTTATTCACAAACAGAACGGAAGTGTTTTTTTGAAGTTCACAAGAATCCTATTTTTCTTAACCCTCGCATCGCTTGCAACGGTTTATGCAAGAACGGCACAGCTTTTATATTTAACCGAGCCGAAAACCGGTTTCTTCCTGACCGACAGTAAGCCTGCCGCCATCGCGCTCTCGGCCTTTATCGCGATTGCCGTTGTTCTCTCGGCGGTTATGACCTGCTTTACGCGACGCAACCCCGCAGGTGCACCCGATAAGGCTTTGCCACCGCGCATCGGTGCTATGGTGCTGGCATTTGCTTGCCTTTATGAGGCAGTGTTTATTGATTATCTCTCGAGCGCATCGATAGTTATTCTGCTCACACGCGTTTCGGCGGTTTTAGCCGCAGCATCACTCGCGCTTTATATCGCGCGTTTTTATTCTGCCGCAGCCGCCAAAATCAGCAAGTTTTTCTACCTGCCGCTGCTTTTATTCTTCGCGATGCGTCTGGTTTCCACCTTTACGGTTTATGCCACCGTTTCGGTTATTGCCGATAACGTTTTTCATATTGCATTTATGTGCTGTGCGCTCGTTTTCACGCTTTGCCTTTTAAAACTCGAAAACGGAATCATGCCCGGCCGCTCGGCTTATCGCCTGTTCCCCTTAGGTGTTGCCACCTTTATGACGGGTATTTGCTGCAGCATTCCTCAGGTTGCACTGCTAATTCTTAATAAGCCGCAACTGATTCACAGCGAGACCCATTCGCTGCTGTTGCCTTTCGCAACCGCTGTGTTCGCTATTTGCTATACGCTCTCGCTTTACGGCAAGAAAAACATTATCCGCCGCAAACGCAACACCCCCAAGCTTGAGAGCAACACCTCCTACCGCGAGATGAGCGGTCAGTTCGTTTCGGGCACCGGAAAACGCAGAAAGAAATAATTAAAACCACAAACGCCGCTCAGGAAAAAACCTGAACGGCGTTTGCTGCCTTTAGGGGAAAAGGCTGTATGGGGATGAATATGGGTGGGTGTGGTTATAGAAGCCGCAGCTGCGCGCTCTTTTTATCGATGCGCACGGTGTATTCTATGTAGCTGTCGGTTTCGTTTTTGCGCGTTTTGGCGGTATATCCCGCCTTTATCATAGTATCAACTATTTTGGACAGGCTGTTGGCAAACAGTCGCACGTCGCCTATGCCCGCCTTGCGATATGGAATGCTCAGCTGCTCGGGCGGCGCGCACATTTCATCTATCAGTCGCTCGGTTTGCTTAACCGTGAGTTCCTCGGCAATTATGCGGTCGAGCAGCTCATCGCGCTGTGAGCTATCTACCCGCAGCAGCGCTCTTGCGTGCCGCTCTGTGAGGGTTGCTGCTTCTATTCGCTCGCGCTGGGTTGGGGTGAGCTTTAGAATTCTCAGCTTATTGGATAGCGTTGACTGCGCCATGCCGAGCCTTGCAGCAGCATCACATTGCGATACGCCATAAACTGCTATCAGTCTACGAATGCCCTCCGCTTCCTCAAACGGAGTGAGGTCGCTGCGCTGTAAGTTTTCGAGCAGCGTGAATATCGCGGCAGCGCGGTCATCGGTTTCATATATAATCGCAGGCAGGGTTTTAAGCCCTGCTATTTTTGCGGCGCGAACTCTTCGCTCCCCCGCTATGAGGATATACCCTTTTGCGGCACGCCTTACGGTTATTGGCTGGAGAAGTCCGTTCTCCTTGATGCTTGCTGCCAAAAGCCCAATTTCATATTCATCGAAGTTTTTTCGAGTTTGGTCGGGGCTGAGTGCGATCTCTTCAAGCGGCAGTTCGGCTAAAATCTTATCCTGTTCTTTTCTTTTTCTTGCCGCAAGCATCTGCCTCACCGCCTTTCTGCTTGTCCTTATTTTAAGGCGGAGAGAAAAATTTTTCCACTCTTTTCCATCGCGTTTTTCGACCACCTATAATAAAAAACAGCCGCTTAAAGCGGCTGTTTTGCTATTTTTGCACTGGTGCGCGGATATTTTGTCGGAGTTTGCGAAATCTTTTTCACTATAACGAAGCTTCTCGCGCTCTCATCGGGCAGAGTTTCCTTTAAAAGTACCGCCTTTTCACCACCCAGCGTTTTTATTGCAGTGTAGGCTGCTTTGATTTCCTCCTCGGCAGAGGGACCCTTCATCGCAACGAAGCGGCCGCCCTCTTTTACGTAGGGCATACAGTATTCCGCCAGCGTTGGCAGCGCGGCAACGGCACGCGCACAGGCAATATCATACTGCTCGCGGAGCTCCGGCTTGCGGGCGCCCTCCTCGGCGCGCAAATGCACAGCCTCGGCACTAAGCGATAATTTATCGCAAACCTCACGCAAAAAGTTGATGCGCTTATTGAGGCTATCGAGCAGGCAAAGCTTTATATCGGGGCGCGCAATTGCCAGCACGATTCCGGGAAAGCCTGCGCCTGTTCCCACGTCGATAACGCTCGCTCCCTGCGGCACCTCAATATTTTTAAAGAACAAAAGGCAATCATAAAAATGCTTTATAAGCACCTCATCGGGCTCTGTTATGGCGGTGAGGTTGATTTTCTCGTTCCACTCGAGCAGCAGATTTCCGTAATCCGAGAGGCGGTTGAGCGCCGTATCATCCAGCGAGATAAACGGCTCGCACAGCATTTTTAATTTATCGGTATCGAACTTAACCATTTCTCTCACGCTCCCCAGTATAGATTATGAGCACCGAAATATCGGCAGGGCTTACGCCCGAAATTCTTGAAGCCTGACCTAAACTCTGCGGACGTATTTTTTTAAGCTTTTCCTTGGCCTCAAGGCGGAGCCCCTTTATTGAATCGTAATCAATATCCGCGGGGATAACGCGGCTTTCAAGCCTTTGCATCTCGCGAACCTTAGCCTTTTGCTTTTTTATATAGCCCTCGTATTTTATCTCGGTTTCAACCGCGGTTTTAACCGAATCGGAAAGCACGGGGCGATTTATATCAAAGGGTGCGAGCGCCTCATAGTCTATCTGCGGACGGCGCAAAAGGTCGGCAAGGTGGGTGCCCGTTTGCAGCGCGCTGGTGCCTGCCTCCTCCAAAAACGAATTTAACTCGGCGGTGGGAGATACGGTAGTTTGTGCGAGGCGCTTTATCTCCTCCTCCTTTTGATTTTGGCGGATGAGGAAAGCCTCCCACTCCTTATCGCCCACAAGACCTATTTCTCTGCCCGTGGGCATCAGTCTCTCGTCGGCGTTATCCTGCCTCAGCAGCAGGCGGTATTCCGAGCGCGAGGTCATCATTCTATAGGGATCGGAGCAGCCCTTGGTAACGAGGTCGTCTATCAGCGTGCCGATATAGGAGCCTGCACGGTCGAGCGTAAACGGCTCGCGACCGAGCACCTTATGTGCGGCATTAACGCCCGCTACAAGTCCCTGAGCCGCTGCCTCCTCATAGCCTGAGGAGCCGTTGAACTGGCCTGCGCCGTAAAGACCCTCGCAGGGTTTGATTTCCAGCGTGTGATAAAGCGCAGTGGGGTCGATGCAATCATATTCAATCGCATAGGCGTTGCGCATGATCTTTATGTTTTCCATGCCCTTAACCGAGCGATAAATAGCCAGCTGAACCTCCTCGGGCAGACTGGAGGACATTCCCTGCAGATACATTTCCTCGGTTTCAAGTCCGCAAGGCTCAACGAATATCTGATGGCGCTCCTTATCGGCGAAGCGAACGATTTTATCCTCAATGCTGGGGCAATAGCGCGGTCCTACGCCCTTTATCTCGCCCGAGAAAAGCGGCGAGCGGTGCAGATTATCGAGGATGATTTTTTTGGTTTCATCGCCTGTGTAGGCAATGTGGCAAACCACGCGGTTTTCCCCGCTATCCTCGGTGGAATAGCTGAAGGGAACGATTTTTTCGTCACCCTCCTGCACCTCCATTTTGGAGAAATCGATGCTGCTTTTAAGCGCTCTTGCAGGGGTGCCCGTTTTGAAGCGGCGAAGCGGAAGCGAGAGCTCATAAAGTGATTTCGAGAGCTCGGTTGCGGCAAAGGTGCCGTCGGGGCCGCTCTCGTAGTTTACCTCGCCCACGTAAATTCTGCCGCCTAAGAATGTGCCGGTTGCTAAAATTACGGTGCGGCTTGTGTATTCCGCGCCGAGACGTGTGGTGAAATGCCAGCCGTCCTCCTCGCGCCAGAGTGATACTACCTCGGCCTGCTTAACGTCGAGGTTTGGCTCGCGCTCTATTACGTGCTTCATATATGCGCTATAGTTGCGGCGGTCGATTTGGGCGCGCAGCGAATGCACCGCAGGACCTTTGCCCAAATTGAGCATTCGGCTCTGCAGCATATTCTTATCGGCAGCCTTGCCCATCTCGCCGCCCAGCGCATCGATTTCGCGAACGAGGTGACCCTTGGCGGTGCCGCCTATTGAAGGATTGCAGGGCATATTGCCCACCCAATCGAGATTTATTGTGAATATTACGGTGTTCACACCCAGTCGAGCGGCGGCAAGCGCAGCCTCAATGCCTGCGTGACCCGCGCCGATTACGGCAACGTCGTAATTTCCTGCTTTATAAGTTTGCATTCTTTTCCTACTTTCCAACACAGAAACGGCTGAACACCTCATCGGCAACCGCCTCGGTAACACGCTCGCCCGTAAGCTCTAAGAGCGCCTCAAGCGCCTCATCGGCACAGATGCCGACGGCATCAAGCGTGAAGCCTTTTTCCATGGTTTCTATCGCTTCGCGAACACTCTCTTTTGCGCGATATGCGCAGGCGCGCTGGCGCTCGCTTTGAAGCACTGCGCGGTCGGGCGAGAGTGATGCCGTTCCTGCCACGCTTGCAATTTTCTCGGCCAATTCCTGCTCCCCGTTTCCGCTCTTTGCAGAGATATAAACGGTGGGAATTTTTATTTCATTCGCATTTATGCACTGCGGCAGGTCCTGCTTGTTGATAACCGCTATAGCGGGGCTATCGCCTATAAGCGAGAGAATTCTTCTATCGTCCTCGCAGAGCTCTCGCGAGCCATCGAACACCGCAATTATAAGCTCGGCGCTCTTGGCGCGCTCGCAAGCTAGGTCAACGCCTATTTTTTCCACCTCATCGGCGGCGGCGCGAACACCTGCGGTATCGGCAAGGCGCAGCGTGATATCGCCGAGGCGAACGGTTTCCTCTATAACGTCACGCGTGGTGCCTGCAATGGGGGTAACTATCGAGCGGTTATCGCCCGAGAGCAGATTCATAAGCGTGGATTTTCCAACGTTGGGCGCACCTATTATGGCGCAGGAGAGACCCTCTCGTAGGATTTTGCCCTTATCATAATTTATAAGCAGGTGTTCGAGCCCCTCTTTTACGTCGTAAAGGTTTTGCTTTATGGTATCGCTGTTGAGCTCGGGCAGGTCCTCATCGGGATAATCGGCAAAAACCGCCATGCTCGCATCAACAGCGAGAAGTTTTTTTCTTATATCGTGTATCTCTTTTGATATTCTGCCGTTTTTAGCGGCAAGTGCTAACCGCAAATCTTGTCCGCCCTGGGCAGCGATTATCGACATAACGCTCTCGGCCTCGGCAAGGTCAAGCTTGCCGTTTTGAAATGCGCGTCGAGTAAATTCTCCCGCACCTGCAGGAGTGGCTCCCGCCTCCAACACTGCGCGAAGCAAAAGCCTTGTGGGGGTGGCGCCGCCGTGAACCGAAAGTTCTACAACGTCCTCTCCGGTATAGCTGCGCGGAGCGGCAAAAATAAGTGCCACAGCCTCATCGATATCGCCTTCGCTGCCATAGACCTTACCAAACATGGCGGTATAGCCCTGAGCGGCCGCTATTTTCTTGCCCGAAACAGAAGCAAACACCTTATCGGCAATTTTTCTGGCATCTTCACCCGAAATACGAACGGTGCCTATGCCGCCCTCACCCTGCGGTGTGGAGATAGCCGCGATAGTGGTACTCATTTTTTCATCACCTCAATAAAATATATTATCACATATTTTCTCTCAATTCAATTATAACGCAAAAAATATGTAAAAACGCGCAATTTTCCGTTGACTTTTGCGCTTGAAAGTGATAAACTGTCACTATAAATTTTTAGGAGGCTACTTTTGTGAAACTCAAGAACGAATATTTAAAGAAAGTTTACGAGACCGTTGCCCACAGAAACGCAGGCGAGCCCGAGTTTTTGCAGGCAGTTTTAGAGGTTCTCGAATCGTTAGAGCCGGTTATTGACCAGAACCCCGCTTATGAAAAAGCCGGTGTTATTGAAAGAATAGTTGAGCCCGAAAGAATGATAACCTTCCGTGTTCCGTGGGTTGACGATAATGGCACCGTTCAGGTAAACCGCGGCTTCCGCGTTCAGTTCAACTCTGCAATCGGTCCTTATAAGGGCGGTCTGCGTTTCCATCCGTCGGTTAACGCATCCATCATGAAGTTCTTAGGCTTTGAGCAGACCTTTAAGAACAGCCTCACCGGCCTTCCCATGGGCGGCGGTAAGGGTGGTTCCGACTTCGATCCCCGTGGCCGCAGCGACGGTGAAATCATGCGTTTCTGCCAGAGCTTTATGACCGAGCTCTCCAAGCATATCGGCGCAGATACCGACGTTCCTGCAGGCGATATCGGCGTTGGCGCTCGCGAGATCGGCTATCTCTTTGGTCAGTATAAGCGTCTGCGTAACGAATACGTTGGCGTTCTGACCGGTAAGGGTCGCTCCTACGGCGGTTCCTTAATCCGTCCCGAGGCTACCGGCTTTGGCGCAGTTTATTATACCGTTGAGCTCTTAAAATCCTTCGGCGAGGACATCAAGGGCAAGACCTTTGCAGTTTCCGGCTTCGGCAACGTTGCTTGGGGTACTGTTCAGAAGGTTCATGAGCTTGGTGGTAAGGTTGTTACCATCTCCGGACCCGACGGCTACATATATGATAAGGACGGAATCGCAACCGACGAGAAAATTAAGTTCATGCTCGAGATGCGCGCAAGTGGCCGCGATAAGGTTAAGGATTACGCTGATAAGTTCGGCGTTCCCTACTTTGAGGGCAAGCGTCCTTGGGCAGAAAAAGTTGACGTTGTTATGCCCTGCGCAACCCAGAACGAGGTATCTCTTGAGGATGCAAAGAACATTGTCAAGAACGGCGTTAAGTATTACGTTGAGGTTGCTAACATGCCCACCACCGAGGAGGCAGTTGCTTACCTTAAGGAGAACGGCGTTGTAATCGCTCCCTCCAAGGCAGTTAACGCAGGCGGCGTTGCAGTTTCGGGCCTCGAAATGAGCCAGAACTCGGTGCGCTATAGCTGGTCTGCTGAAGAGGTTGATGCAAAGCTCCACCAGATTATGACCGATATCTTCAAGACCTCCTCCGAGGCCGCAAAGAAGTATGGCATGGAGGGTGACCTTATTGCAGGCGCAAATATCGCCGGCTTTGAGAAGGTTGCCGATGCTATGATGGCTCAGGGCATCTGCTAAAATTTCAAAAACCGAACCCCGATGGTTTTTCCATCGGGGTTTTATTTTATAGCTTTATTATTTTTTTAAGCGGATAAACTATAAGCGGGAGCACCAAGGTCATTAACACGGCGGTGATAACTCCGAGCAACAAGCGGCCCGGCAGCTCTACCACCAAAAGCGCGTGCAGACCCTTGCCAACGCCGTGGATATAAAACTGCGCAATGAGCGCCACGGTGTTAAGCAGTGTTACGGCAACAGAGCTTACCACAACGCCCACACCTAAAATCCAGGGCTTTAAATTGCGGCGCAGCGCGATAAAGATAAGTCCCATAATCACTCCGCGTGCAACCTCGGGCAATATCCAAAGCGCCGTTACCGCCTCGAGTCCCCAGCGCAGCTGGCTGATAAACGCGCCCACAAATCCCGTTATTCCACCCCACAGCGGACCGCCGAACACCGCAACGATGAGTATCGGCAGACCGTTGATGGAAATTTTGAAATTTCCGAGCGGCAGGCTGACCGCGTCCGAAAAATAATCGAGCACGACGAATATTGCCGCCATCATGGCTGATAGGCAGATGAGTTTTAATTGTTTTTGAGTTTTTGACATAAAAAAATAACCTCCTATTCCCCGTCATAATCCGAAGATAGGAAGTTCCTATTCGGCAGCGGGATGCGACACGCGAACCGCGGAAAATCCTTCGTCTTTGCGGCAACTCCCCGTCCGAAAAGCACTTTACG
>JAZOPP010000173.1:0-4212 GCA_045655625.1 Acutalibacteraceae bacterium | reverse complement strand
GAAGCTTCGGCTTCGCATCTTTTAGTTTACATAATATCGCGCGTGGCGACACGCGGTTTTGACAAAATCCCCCTGCCCTGCCGTTTTATAATGTCTGTACTTTAGGGTCGTTTGCGACCACGGACGTTAAGAAACGAAGGTGTTTTAAATTGAAGGAAGGCATCAAACAAATTAAAGAGAGTGCAGCACGAGAAACTGCGTTTGCGGTGCTATCGCACGTGGCGGTGGCAGTGCTCGCATTTTTGGCGGCGAGAGCGCCGCTGCTTGGGTCCTTTGCGCCGTTTGGAATAAGCTTTGCAGCGGGTATGCCATCTCCCTACATACTTACGGCAGGCGTTTCGGCGGCTTTGGGATATTTTGCGCCGGTCGTAGGCGGCGGGGGTTTTCGCTATTTTGCCTCGCTGTTTGCGGCCTGTGCGATAAGATTACTTTTAAACGGAATAGGCAGCCTTAAGCGGCTGTCTGCGGTTTCGGCCGTTACGGCGTTTGCCGCTTCGCTTTCGACCTCGCTGGCATCGGTTGCGGGAGGCGCAATGCCCCCGACCGCGGCGGCGGTTGAGGCAGTGCTGGCGGCGGCAGGCGGATATTTTATAAACCGTGCCGCCAAGGCATATGAAAACCGCCAGACAGGCCCCTCGACAGAACAGCTCGCCTGCGTTATAATCACGCTTAACATTGTTCTTTTGGGGCTTTATCCCATAAATATAGGCGCATTATCGCTAGGCAGGATGGTGGCCGTAGCGACAGTGCTTGCGGTGGCACGTTATGCCCACGCGGCGGGCGGCGCCATTGCGGGCTGCGTTTTCGCATTCTTTTTAATGTTATCGGATGGCAGCGCCTCCTCGGCGGCTATTTGCCTTTGTGCGGGAGGCTTGCTGGCAGGCGTTTTCGCGCCACTCGGCAGAATTGCAAGCAGCGTCTCATTTATTCTGTGTTCCGCCATATCGGCGTTTTTATCCCATTCGGATGTTGCGGCTTATCTGCTGCTATCCGAGAGCGCTTTCGGAGCGGCGCTTTTCTTTATGCTGCCGCGTACGGTAAGCGCACAGGCAGGCAAGCTGTTCTCTCCCCCTGCCGATACCCCCTCGCTTGAGGGGCTCAAACGCGCCGTTACCATGCGGCTGTTTTTTGCCTCGCAGGCGCTGGCAGACGTATCGCAAACGGTGAGCGAGGTTTCAAAAGAGCTCAAGCTTATTAACACCCCCGATTTTGACTGGGTGATTAAAAACGTTAAAAACGATGGCTGCAGCGGCTGCAGTTTGCGCAGCTATTGCTGGGAAAATAAATATGATAAAATGCGCGATGCGGTGCTTACAATGTCGCGCCTTATTAAGGCGGGCGAGGAGCACCCTGCCGATAAGGCAGGCGATGAATTCCGCGAGCGCTGCTTGCGACCGCGCAGGGTTGAAAACGCGGTGCTCAGGTATTATGAGGAATATTCCTCGCGGCTGGCTGCCGAAGCACGCATTGAGGAAATTCGCGGCGTGGTTTCGGACCAGTTTTCGGGAATTGCCGATATGCTTTATGACCTCGGCGAGGAATTCGAACGATATGAGAGCTTTGATAGTCCCCTCGCCGCCAAGATAGCCGCCGCTTTGCGCGAGAACGACCTCCATGCGGCGGATATTGCCGCCAAGACCGATAAATTCGGCAGGCTGAGCGTGGAAATTCGTATGCTCGTGCCACCCGCCACCCCAATAAACCGAATGGAGCTTTTATGCATTGTGGAGGCGGTTTGCGGGCGCGAATTCGAGCCGCCCACCTTAAGCCGTGTTAAAAGCGAAGCGTTTTTATCCTTTTCCGAGAAGGCGGCTTATAACGTAGCGGTCGGGGTTTCGCAGCTTTGCTGTGGCGATGGCGCCATCTGCGGCGATGCCTACACCGCTTTCCCCGATGGACGCGGCAGAATGATACTGCTTTTATCCGACGGAATGGGAACGGGCGGCCGCGCTGCGGTGGATGGAGCGATGGCATCGGGCCTTATGGAGCGGCTGCTGCGCGCAGGCTTCGGCTATGATTGCGCGCTCAAGATAGTTAACTCCTCGATGCTTTATAAATCGAGCGACGAGACCCTCGCAACGGTGGATATATCCTGCATCGACCTATACACAGGCACCGCCGAGCTCTTAAAAGCGGGTGCGGCGCCCACCGTTATCCGCCGCTCGGGCAGAACAGGCAAAGCTCAAAGCACCTCCCTACCCGCGGGCATACTGCGCGAGGCCTCCTTTGACCGCGCCAACGTATCACTAAAAGCGGGCGATATAATACTCATGATGTCCGACGGCGCGACTGCCACGGGAACCGACTGGATATGCGCCGAGCTTGAATCCTTTAAGGATGGCAGCGCACAGCAGCTTGCCGAGCGCATAGCGGCACTTGCGCGCCGCCGCCGCGACGACGGACACGATGATGATATAACGGTTATGGCGGCGATTTTGGAAAAAGCGGTTTAAGGTGTTGCCAAACTCCCGCGTATGTGATAAAATGAACTATCATTAAACGGAGGGATAACCGTGACCGAAGAAAAGATTGCAAGAATAAACGCCCTTGCCAAGAAAAGCCGCGAGGAGGGCCTCACAGAAGAAGAGAAGGCCGAGCAGGCAGTGCTCCGCCGCGAATATATCGACGGCTTTAAGCGCAGCCTTGTGGGCCAGCTTGAAAACACCTATATCGTTGAGCCCGACGGCACGAAGCGCAAGGTTCAGAGAAAAGAAGAGAAATAAAAAGAAGACCCGAGAGGGTCTTCTTTTTTGTTAGCTACAGGTGCAGCCGCGGCAGGCACGCACTATAAGGAGTAGCGTGAAGAGCACTGCCATTACTGCTGCAAAGGCGATAAACACAACCAAGTTTTCGGTTATGAAGCCTGCGAATATGGCGCCTAAAATTGCGCCTATGCTCAGCACGAGTGCCGCTGCAACAATCAGAATCGCTGTGAGGATGCCGCAACAGCCCGAACAGCCGTATTCATTATTTCCAAAGCTCATTTTTCGTTCCCACTTTTCTTTTTTGTTTCCGCGCGGAACACTACATACTATGAAAAATGGGGACGGGCGGTTACTTGGAGAAGGCTTTTATTGTTAGGTAGGTCATAAAGACGTCGAACTTCGATACAGTTTCAAACGGTGCGTGCATCGAAAGCACGGGAACACCCAAATCAACAACGTCGAGGCCCAGATTTGCGATATACATGGCAACGGTTCCGCCGCCGCCTGCATCAACCTTGCCGAGCTCGCCTATCTGCCAGGCGATGCCCTCTTTATCGAGCAGGTTTCGAACAAAGCCTACAAACTCTGCCGATGCATCATTGGTGGAGGATTTGCCGCGAGCGCCGGTATATTTGGTGATAACCGCGCCGCGATTTATGAACGAGGCATTGCGCTTTTCCATAACCTCGGGATAGGTCGGGTCATAGGCTGCGTTTACGTCTGCCGAGAGGCACTTGGAGGCGCGCATAACCTTATAACCGTCTACGCCCTGCATACCTGCGAGGTCCATAAAGATATATTTGAGGAATGCGGAATTAAGGCCTGTGTTGCCCTCGCTGCCGGTTTCCTCCTTATCGGCAAGCACAACGATAACGGTGTGCTCGGGTTCTTTAATATCCATAGCGGCGCGCAGCGCAGGATAGGCACAAACGCGATCATCATGGCCGTAGGCGCCGATGAGTGAACGGTCAAAGCCGATATCGCGCGCCTTATATGCCGGAACGCACTCAAGCTCTGCCGAGAGGAAATCCTTTTCTACGATACCGTATTTTTCATAGAGAATATTTAAAATATTGAGCTTAACGAGCTCGCTCTCGCTATCATCGCGGAAGGGATGACTGCCGATGAGCACGTTTAAGTCCTCGCCCTTTACAGCCTCAGCGAGCGTGCGCTTTGCCTGCTCGGCTGCGAGATGGGGCAAAAGATCGGTTACGATGAAGCAGGGATCGTTTTCATCCTCGCCTATGTTAACCTCGGCGATGGTGCCGTCTGCCTTAACGATAACGCCGTGAAGGGCTAGCGGAACGGTGGTCCACTGGTATTTCTTTATGCCGCCGTAGTAGTGGGTTTTAAAGAGCGCAAGCTCTTCCGATTCATAAAGCGGGTTGGGCTTTAAATCAAGTCGGGGCGAATCAATATGCGCCGCAGTTACGCGAACGCCATCGGTAAGCGGACGCTTTCCCATAACGATAAACGCCGCTGCCTTGCCGCGGTTGTTGATATACAT
>JAZOPP010000172.1:0-9847 GCA_045655625.1 Acutalibacteraceae bacterium | reverse complement strand
ACCGAATACGTTCGCGGCATTGGCGCTAAGGGTCTTGCCTTTATCCGCTGGGTTGAGGATGAGCCTGCCTGCTCCTTCTCCAAGTTTATGACCAATGAAGAAATGGCCGCTATTTATGAGCGTGCAGGTGCCGAGAAGGGCGACGTTGTGCTCATCGTTGCCGACCGCAAGAAAACCGTTCTCTCGGTGCTCGGTTCGCTGCGCGGCGTTGTTGCTCGCAAGCTTGATATTATTCCCAACACCTATAAGCCGCTTTGGATAACCGAATTCCCCTTCTTTGAATACAATGAGGAAACCGGAAATTGGGATGCCATGCACCATCCTTTTACCTCGCCGCTTGATGAATGCATCCCCTATCTCGATGGCGAGCCTGAAAAGGTTTTTGCCAAGGCATACGACCTTGTGCTTAACGGAACCGAGCTTGCCAGCGGTTCTATCCGTATTACCGACCCCGAGCTACAGGGCAGAATGTTCCGCGCGCTTGGTCTTTCGGATGAGGAGGCACACGAGAAGTTTGGATTCCTGACCGATGCATTTAAATACGGTGCTCCGCCCCACGGCGGAATGGGTATTGGTCTTGACCGACTCTGCATGACCATGCTGGGACTCGATTCCATCCGCGACGTTACCGCTTTCCCGAAGGTTGCCACCTCGAGCGAGCTGATGAGCGGTGCTCCCGCACCCGTTGATGATGAGCAACTCCGCGAGCTTGCAATTGCGATTATTAAATCGGAAGAATAATGATAAAACCAACCCTTTCCTTATATAAAGAGAGGGTTGGTTTTATTTGCCTCTTCTTGCGTGCCATATTCCCCTCGACTAAGGGCTTCGCCCTTGGCCCACTCAAAGGAAAATAGTTTTTATCGCAGGCAAAAAGCGAGGGGGATAAAGCGAGCAAGAAAAAATAAAAGGTAAAATAAACCTCCGCATTGCATTCGAAGGTTGCTCTGCACCCGAAGCCGCAATGCGAAGTTTATAAAGGTAAAATCTGCGAGTTAAGGGGGCGAATCGCAAAGCCCCCCTTCTTTAGCATTTCTTTGTAACTTTCTTCATGCCTGAAGAAAGTTAGCCCCCTTATTAAAGTTGAATTTTTTATCGCGTTATTTGCGGTTTATTCAGTTTAATTTAGAAATTAAAAACCAAAAAATAAAGGCGCTGCCAAAAGGCAGCACCTTTTATATTTTAGAAATCATCGCTTGTAAGTTCGGCAAGCTTTTTGGAGCACTCCTTGCACACAACGTGACCCTTAAGTGTTACCACGTTTTCAGTCTCGCCGCAGAAGAGGCAGCCCGGCTGATATTTTTTAAGGATTATTTTATCATCCTCAACAAAGATTTCAAAACTATCCTGATCATCGATAATATCAAACTTTTTGCGAAGCTCCATAGGAATAACTACGCGGCCCATTTTATCTACCTGACGAACTATGCCGGTTGCTTTCATTTTAACCCACCCTTTTACATTTTTTATCTTTTATTTTACACATTATACATTATTTTACAAAAAATGTAAAGAGTTTTTTGGCAAAAAAATTGAACCCACCCTGCCGTAATGCGCTAATGATAACCTGCAAAAAGCAGGTGGGTGCCGACGAGGCGGTTTCGCGCTCCCTTCTTCCATCGACACGGTCGAGCCGCCGACGGGAGGTCTGCAAGCCTGCCGCCAAAGTACTTGGCCCCAAAATAAAACTTGTAGGGTTATAATAACGCAGTCCACGAACAGGGCAGGAAGAAAATTACTGCTCTTCTATTTCAAAGATATCCTGAAGACGGTCGATAAATGCATCGGCGATGGTATCATACTCATCGTCATCCTCGATTTCCTCAAAGAATTCCTCGCCATTCTCCTCGGCAACACGAACAATAACGAGCTCGCCGCTATCATCCAAAATGTCCTTAGGATCGGAATGAACGGGTAAAAGTGCTAAATAGCGATGCTCATCGGTCTCAACAGCATCGAGTACCTCAAAGGTGTATTCATTGCCGTCATCATCCGATAAGGTTACTATATCCGGATTGTATTCCTCTGTCATTTTTATTCTCTCCTTTTTATTTTTCTTCATTCATATTTTACCCGTTTTTTATATAATAGTCAATATAAAAAGCACCTGCTTTGCAGGTGCTTTACTTTTATTTTATACTATTGGTTCTGCCAACAAGATAGTCAATCGATACGTCGAACAAATCTGCAATTTTTATTAGTATCTCTATCTGCGGTTTGCGCGTCATCAGTTCATAATTTTGATATGCCTTTTCGGTTATATCACAATATATTGCAACCTGCGCTTGGGTGTAGCCACGTTCAGCGCGCAGTTCTCGCAAACGCTCGGATAATATCTTATTCAAACTCATCACCTACATTTGTTCTTGACAAGTTCAGTATATGATATTAAAATTCATAATATACCAACAAATGTTAGTGAGGCGATATTATGCGCAAATATGAGGTTTCTTGTGGTTATTGTGAGCATTTCCTTACACAAACCATTAAAGGTAATGTAACCATATTTTCTGAAGGCATATGCAATGTTAAAAACACATACATTCCCGTTTGCGAAGAGATATGCGAGAAATTCATATTGAGAAGTGGGCTTTATACCACTAAGAGTTATCCAAAAAGCAATACATAAAAAGCACCCACAAAGTGGGTGCTTTTGTTTTTAGTTCTTGCTGCCCATGGTGAGTACGAGGACTGCTTTTTGGGCGTGGAGGCGGTTTTCTGCCTCATCGAATATTTCATCGGCGTGCTTCTCGAAGGTTTCGGCAGTTATTTCCTCGCCGCGGTGCGCAGGCAGGCAATGCTGAACCATAGCATCCTTGTGGGCAAGTGACATAAACTCCTCGTTTACCTGATACTCGCGGAATACCTTTTCGCGCTCAGCTTTTTCCTCCTCCTGACCCATCGATGCCCAAACGTCGGTGAATACTACGTCGGAATCCTTAACGGCGGCGGCGATATCGGGGGTGCAGGTGAACTTGCCGTTCTCGGCTGCCCACTGCATAACGCCTGCATCGGGCTTATAGCCATCGGGACAGGCAACTGCGACCTCCATGCCGCTCTTGATGCCGCCCACGATGAGCGAGTTTGCCATATTGTTGCCATCGCCCACGAAGGTCATTTTAAGACCCTTGAGCTCTCCCTTATGCTCACGGATGGTCATAAGATCGGCAAGCACCTGGCAGGGGTGACAATAATCGGTGAGACCGTTGATAATCGGGATAGAGCCGTATTTGGCAAGGTCCTCAACCTCGCTCTGGGCAAAGGTGCGGATCATAATTCCATCGAGATAACGGGAAAGGACGCGCGCGGTATCCTCAACCGGCTCGCCGCGACCTATCTGCAAATCGCGAGAGGAGAGAAACAGTGCCTGACCACCAAGATGATACATGCCCGTTTCGAAAGAAACGCGGGTGCGGGTGGAGGATTTCTGGAAAATCATACCCAGGGTCTTACCCTTTAAATAACGGTGGTCGATGCCATGTTTTTGATCGTATTTTAACTGGTCGGCGAGGTTTAATATCTCCTCGATTTCGCTTGATGAGAGATCGCCGAGCTTAAGCAAGTGCTTCATTTTGGATTACCTCCTCTAAAATTGAGAGCGCGCGATCGAGCTGCTCATAGGTTATGTTAAGCGGTGGCAGCAAGCGCACCTTGTTTTTTGCGGTTAGCGGAAGAACGCCGCGAGAGATGCATTCACTTACGATTTTTTTAGCATCGCCCTCGGTTTCTATGCCGAGCATAAGTCCCATACCCGCTATGCTCTTAACGCCCTTGCAGGCGGTAAGGCGACTGCGGATATATTCGCCCTTTTTCTCTACCTCGGCGAGCAGTTTATCATCGACTCGCTCGACTATCGAGAGTGCGCCTGCCGCAGCAACGGGGTTGCCGCCGAAAGTTGAGCCGTGGTCACTCGCGCCGAGGGTGTGCTCTACCCTCTCGCCAAACAGAACGGCGCCGATGGGCAGTCCTCCGCCGAGGCCCTTGGCGGTGCTTATTATATCGGGGGTGAGACCGAAATGCTCGCAGGCGAAATATTTGCCCGTTCTGCCGTTGCCGGTTTGCACCTCATCCACGATTATAAGGAATCCATATTCTGCGGATAACTTCTTGATAGCCTCAACAAACTCGGGTTTTAGCGGATTAACTCCGCCCTCGCCCTGAATCATCTCAATCATTACCGCGGCGGTTTTTTCCGAAACGGCGGCGGCGAGCTCATCGCAATCGTTTGCCGTTACGAAGCGGAAGCCCTCGGTGAAGGGACCGAAATTCTTATGGAACACGTCCTGACCCGTTGCGGCAAGGGTGGTTATCGTTCTGCCGTGGAAGCTATTTTTGAGGGTGATTATCTCGCCCTGGGCTCCGCCGTGGGTATCGCTATAGTATTTGCGGGCGGTTTTGATGGCGCCCTCGTTTGCCTCGGCTCCCGAGTTGGCGAAGAACACCTTTTTCATTCTGCTTTTCTTGCAGAGCGCCTCGGCGAGGAGAACGCAAGGCTCGGTATAATAGAGGTTGGAGGTGTGCTGCAGCTTGTTTATCTGCGCGGTTACAGCCTCTACCCAGCACTTATCGCCTACACCGAAAATATTAACTCCGATGCCGCTGCCAAGATCGATATATTCTTTTCCGTTTATATCGGTAAAGATGGCGCCCTCACCCGAAACAAGCTCGAGATCGAACCTGCCATAGGTTGCGGCGACAAACTCTTTATCCTTATTCTTAAAGCTTAACATTTAATCAGCCTCGTTATATATGTTTAGCAAAATGCCTGCGGCTTAGCCGACAAACATGGTTCCGATACCCTCATCGGTAAGGGTTTCGATGAGTATTGCGTGGGGAATGCGGCCATCGATGATGAACACCTTTTGAACGCCCTGGCGAATTGCCTCTATGCAGCATTCAACCTTGGGTATCATTCCGCCTGCGATAACTCCCGTGCGGATAAGCAGTGCGGCCTCGCTTACGTTTATTTTTTTGATAAGCGAGGACGGGTCGTCCTTATCGCGCATAAGACCCGAGATATCGGTCATGGAAATGAAGCTCTCTGCCTTTAACTGACCGGCTATGTATGCTGCCGCGGTATCGGCATTGATATTATAGATATTGCCCTCATCATCGCAGCCTACGGTTGAGATTACGGGAATATAACCCTTTTCAAGCAGGTCGTGAATCGGTGTGGTGTCGATATCGGTTATCTCGCCGACGTAGCCGAGCTTTTCATCCAACACGCGGGCCTTGATCATCTGACCATCGATACCGCAAAGGCCAACCGCCTTGCCGCCTGTGCGACCAAGGAGATTTACGAGGTCCTTGTTGGTCTTGCCTGCGAGTACCATCTGAACTATTTCGGCGGTCTCCTTATCGGTTACGCGAAGACCATCGCAAAATACCGATTCCTTGCCAACGCGCGTGAGCATGGAGGAGATTTCGGGTCCGCCGCCGTGCACCAGCACAACCTTTACGCCGATGAGCGATAAAAGCGCGATATCGTGCATAACTGCGGATTTTAAATCATCGTTTATCATGGCGTTGCCGCCGTATTTAATTACTACGATTTTGCCGCTGTATTTCTGGATATAGGGCAGCGCCTGGGTTAAAACCTCGGCTCTGCCTGCATTATTGAGTTCCATAACTTTTCTCCGTTTATATTGATTTTTGACTATTACCCCGAGCGGGAGGCATAGCCACAAACAATTTTACTCAAAATTTTTAAATAGAAAGAAAATTGATTTACAGTGTAGCCGAGCGCGAGGGTGCTGTGTTTTTTACACCGCCCCGAGCGGGAGGCATAACTGCAAGCAATTTTACTCAACCTTAAGTTCTGTAGTCGCCGTTGATTTTTACATAATCATACGTAAGGTCGCAGCCCCAAGCGGTTGCTTCTGCGCTGCCGCTATTTAAGTTTATGAGGATGCGGATTTCCTCGCAGAGGAGGATTTCCTTTGCCTTTTCCTCGCTGAAGGGAATGCCCGAGCCTGCGCGGCAAACGGCTATCTCCCCTGCTGAGGAAGCGAAATCAACGTCGATTTTCTGAACGTCTAAATCTGCTCCGCTATAGCCTATGGCGCAGAGCACTCTGCCCCAGTTGGCATCGGCGCCGAAGATGGCAGCCTTTAAGAGTGAGGAGCAGCATACCGATTTTGCTACCGTGCGTGCGGTTGCTTTATCGGGAGCGGCGGTTACCTCAACCTGCATAAGGCGGGTTGCGCCTTCACCATCGCGTGCGATGCTGCGGCAGAGATAGGAGGTTACTGCAAAGAGTGCCTTTTTGAACTCGGCAAAATCAGCGCTCTGTTCATCGGTTATCTCGGGGTTGCCTGCCATTCCGTTTGCCATTACACAGCACATATCGTTGGTGGAGGTATCACCATCAACGCTTACCATATTGAAGGAATCCTTAACGTCCTCGCTGAGGGCGGATTTTAAGAGTGCGGGAGATATGCAAACGTCGCTCGTGATGAAGACCAGCATGGTTGCCATATTGGGATGAATCATGCCCGAGCCCTTTGCGATACCGCCGATGCGGCACTTTTTGCCGCCTGCCTCGAATTCGAAGGCGATTTCTTTAACGCGGGTATCGGTGGTCATAATTCCCTCGGCGGCGGCAAGGCTACCATCCGATGAGAGGCTTTTAACCAGCTCCTCCATTCCGCCTGCGATGGGAGCAATATCGAGCGGCTGACCGATAACGCCTGTGGAGGCTACGATAACGTCCTGCGCGCTGATACTAGTGTGCTGCTCGGTGAGGTCGCACATTGCACGGGCGATTTCCACGCCGTTGGCATTACAGGTGTTGGCGTTGCCGCTATTGCAGATTACCGCCTGCGCATAGCCATCGGCAATGTTCTCACGGGTTACTGCGATGGGAGCACCCTTAACGAGATTAGTGGTATATACTGCGGCGGCAGCGGCGCGCTGCTCGCTTATGATTAAGGATAAATCTCTTTTTTGTTTGTTTTTGCGGATACCGCAATGGATGCCCGAAGCCTTAAAGCCCTTGGCAGCACAAATACCGCCCGAAACTGAAATCATATTTTTCCTCCGTTTTTATATATCAAGTCCTGTTGCTTCGTCGAGTCCCAGCATAATGTTCATACACTGAACGGCAGCGCCCGAAGCGCCCTTGCCGAGATTATCAAATCTCGCCGAAACGGTAAATCTATCTTCATTACCACAAACGAAAATCTGCATAGTATCCTTGCCGGAGAGGTTATTGGACCCCAGCATTCCGCCTGCGTTTTCTGCGGTTATATTTGAAACGTCGACCATTTTGGAGGACGCATATTTTTCAACGTAAATCTTTTTTACAGCCTCGATGCCACCCTTGACCTGACTGCCGAAGAACGGAACAGAAACCAGCATTCCGCTATAGAAATCATCAACTATCGGGGAGAATACGGGGGGATTATCGAGTCCCGCTATTGCCGCCATCTCGCGAAGGTGCTTGTGCTGCTGCGCGAGAGCGTAGATACGGGGGCTATTCATTTCTGCCTCTTTTTCATTCTCATAGGAGGCTATCATTTTTTTGCCGCCGCCCGAATATCCCGTTAAGGAAAAGCAGGAAAGCAGCGCAGATGGCTCGATAGCGCCGGCTTCAACCAGCGGAGCAATCAGCGCATTAAAGCCGCTGGCGTGGCATCCCGGAACGGCTACACGGCGAGCAGAGGGCAGATGGGCTGCAAGGCTCTCCTTAAGTTCGGGGAAACCATAAACCCACTCGGGGTTGGTGCGGTGAGCGGTTGAGGTATCGATTATGCGAACGTGGTCATTTTCAACCATGCTAACCGCCTCAATAGCCGCAGCATCGGGCAGGCAGAGGAAGGCTATATCGCAGCTGTTTAAATATTTTTTGCGCTCAGCAGGGTCCTTTCGCAGTGCCTCATCGATAAGCATGAGCGAAATATCTTTTCTTGCGCTCAGGCGCTCAACTATGCGAAGACCTGTGGTTCCCTCGCGTCCGTCTATGAATACCTTAAACAAGGCGAATACCTCTTTTCAAATGGAAGATTAGCATATTTATTCGCAAACGGAATAAATATTCATAATTATACACCATATTTATGCAAATTTCATCACTTTTTTGCATTTTTATGAATTTTAACAAAATGGTTGCATATTTTATGCAATATATGTAAAACTTTACTACAAATCAACACAATAGGCGGACAGCCAAGCTGTCCGCCTATTTGGGTTTTACTTTAAGTTGGCCTTTAAGGTATCGAGCTGCTTTCTGAGTTCTGCAGGAAGCTTATCGCCGAACTTCTTATAGTGCTCTTCGATTTCGTTAGCCTCAGCAGTCCAAACGTCGCTGTCAACCTTTAAGATGCTCTTTAAGGTTTCGATATCGAAATCAAGATCGGTAAGGTCGATATCCTCAGCCTTCGGAACGTAACCGATAGCGGTCTCGTCAGCGTCCGCCTTGCCCTCGCAGCGATCGATGATCCAGTTGAGAACACGCATATTATCGCCGAATCCGGGCCAAATGAAGTTACCTTCATCATCGGTGCGGAACCAGTTAACGTTGAAGATCTTGGGAGCCTTATCGCCAAGCTTCTCGCCCATATCGAGCCAGTGCTGGAAGTAATCAGCCATGTTGTAGCCGCAGAAGGGCAGCATTGCCATCGGGTCACGACGAACAACACCTACTGCGCCTGCAGCAGCTGCGGTGGTCTCGGATGCCATTGCGGAGCCGATGAATACACCGTTTTCCCAGTTCTTGGACTGGTATACCAGCGGAGCGCACTTTGCACGGCGACCGCCGAAGATGATAGCGGAAATCGGAACGCCGCTACCCTTATTGAACTCATCAGAGATGCAGGGGCAGTTTTCTGCCGGTGCGGTGAAGCGAGAGTTGGGATGTGCAGCATAGGTAGACTTATCTGCCTTGTTGAACTTGGAAGCATCCCACTTGTTGCCCTTCCACTCGAGAGCGTTCTGGGGCAGGTTCTTATTCAGTCCCTCCCACCAAACGGTGTTATCATCAAGGTCGAGCGCAACGTTGGTGAAGATGGTGTTCTTCATGGTAGACTGAAGAGCATTGTAGTTGGACTTCTCATTGGTGCCGGGAGCAACGCCGAAGAAGCCGTTTTCGGGGTTGATGGCATAGAGGCGGCCATCGGGACCTATTCTCATCCAGGCAATATCATCGCCTACTGTCCAAACCTTGTAGCCCTTCTCACGGAGATATGCCGGAGGAATCATCATAGCAAGGTTGGTCTTACCACAGGCGGAGGGGAATGCAGCAGCAACGTACTTAACCTCGCCCTGCGGATTTTCGATTCCGAGGATGAGCATATGCTCTGCCATCCAGCCTTCCTTCCAGCCCTGGTAGGAAGCAATGCGGAGTGCGAAGCACTTTTTGCCGAGGAGAACGTTTCCGCCGTAACCGGAGTTTACGGAGATGATGGTGTTATCCTGCGGGAACTGGCAGATATAACGCTTCTCGGGGTCAACGTCACAACGGGAGTGCAGACCGCGAACCCAATCGTTGCTGTCGCCAAGAGCCTTGAGAACATCAGCACCTACTCTTGTCATAATAGCCATGTTGAGAACAACATAGATTGAGTCTGTGAGCTCAATACCGATCTTTGAGAACTGTGAACCGACGGGACCCATTGAATAGGGAATAACGTACATTGTTCTGCCCTTGTAGCTGTCCTTAGCAATTGCATAAAGCATTTCATAAGCTTCAGCGGGATCCATCCAGTTGTTGGTGGGGCCTGCTTCTTCTTTTGAGGGAGCACAGATAAATGTTCTGCCTTCAACACGAGCAACGTCGTTAACAGCAGTTCTGTGAAGGTAGCAATCGGGAAGAAGTTCCTGATTGAGTTTAATCATTTCGCCTGTTGCA
>JAZOPP010000171.1:0-3333 GCA_045655625.1 Acutalibacteraceae bacterium | reverse complement strand
TGATAATTTTGATTATCTTGCGGATATGGGCTTTATCGGCCAGGACGACAGCGGATACTTTAGCGAAATTATATATGATTATTATAATTATTACGCCACAGGCGATTTTAAAGCGGAAATCAAGGCAGAGGCTGAGCGCATAAATAAAAGCGGAACCGAGGAGCAGAAAAAGGCATTCGGCGCGTTTATTTATGATATAGACAGAAATACATATAAATACAATTGCAACAGTTATCCCGGCGAAATCAGAATGGCAGCTTCTAGCCACCTTCTTATTACCGCCGATTTCAATGAAAAATTTGTGGACACGAATCACGGCGAGCACAATTCCTTTGAGGGAGATGCAAACGGATTCACCATGACACAGGGCTATAACGAGCCGTTTTCGCAAGGCGCAGTATGGGAGAAAACAGGTGATACTACCCGTAATGCTGCAAAGCTTGTAATAAAAGATATTTCTAAGCTTAACGGCAACTGGAAAATGGAAAGCTATGATGCTAAGGGCAATGTAGTCAAGGTTGAGCATTATAAGCTTTATCAGGATGAGAACAACGAAAATGTTCTTAAAACCGCCCCGATTACTGCAGAGGGCGAGAGCGTAGGGGGAGTAGTAAGTCCTTCCTATAATTGGCATCCCGAAGAAAAATATTTCAGTTATTCGGGTGTTTATTGTACTCTCTCGGGAGATTCCGACAGTCTTGTTGTAACAGGTCGCGACTTCCTTGGTTTCTATGAAGGAAGCGTTCTCACCCGCGTAAAATAATAGATAACAAAACCGACAGTGGTTAAACCACTGTCGGTTTTAATTTTATTTCGAGAATATATATTCCGTAACGCTATAGAAATCGGTCTCAGCGGGGAGAACGGTTGAGGGGAAGTTATCGTGGTTGGGACTATCGGGATAGTGCTGCGTTTCAAGGCAGAAGCCCTGATGCTTATAAAGTCCGCCACCCTTACCAAGCACGTTGGCGAGGAAATTCGAGGTATAAAGCTGCACGCCGGGCTCGGTTGTCTTAACCTGCATTTTGATTCCCGTCTTGGGACTGAATGCCTCAATTTTTACGCCGTCACCCTCGTTTAAGCAGAAGTTGTGGTCAAAGCCGCCGCCAAAGCGCATCTGCTCATCATCGCTCTCAATATCGCGACCAATGGGCTTAGCGGTGCGAAAATCAAACGGTGTGCCCGTGACGTCGCGAATTTCGCCCGTAGGAACGAGTTTCTCGTTGTATGGGGTAAACGAGTCGGCGTCAATATAAAGCTCGTTATCGAGGATATTTCCGCCATCGTAGCCATTCAGGTTGAAATAGGTGTGGTTGGTGAGGTTAATAACGGTATCCTTGCTCGAAATGGCCCTGTATTCAATCTTCAGAGAGTTTTCATCGGTAACGGTGAAGGTAACCGTAACGTCCAGTTCTCCGGGATAACCCTCCTCCATATCATCAAAGATATGATTAAAGGATATAGAGGACTCACCTTCCTCGCGTGCTGAAACAACGTCCCAAAGCTGCTTATCAAAGCCAACAAAACCGCCGTGCAGATGGGTAACACCCTTTTCGTTGCAGCCAACCTCATATTCCACTCCGCCAAGATGGAAAATGCCATCGCCTATGCGGTTGCCGTAGCGACCGATGGTGGCACCGAGATAACCGCCCGATTTAAGATAAGCCTCCAGACTATCGTAACCGAGGGCAACGTCATGCCCGTCAAAAATTATATTGGTTATGGTGGCTCCATAGTTGATAATAGATACCTCGAGTCCACCTTTTCCGCAGAGGGTGTATTTGATTATATCAACGCCGTAAAGCTCGCCAAAATCAGTTTCCTTAATCATTTCGCATCTCCTTAAATTGGTATGTTTATATAATAACATATTTTCCCTCCAAAGGCAACAAAAACCGCTGAGATTTCTCTCGGCGTTTTTTAAGTTTTGCGTTATCCCTTAATGGAAGTACAAATAGCAACGCTGCCGAGGGAATATTATCCCTCATTAAAATCCTATGTATATAAAATATCGGTTTTAATTATATTATATAATACACAAAAAAATAGCATTTTGGCAATTTTTATACATTTTGGAATTTTTGGTTGCAAAAAACGAAACATTTAACCGTTGATTTGTTTACACTACATAGTAATTTTATTTAAATTTTGAAATGCTTTTTTTGAAGACTTTTTTATGCAAAAAAACGTAAAAATTAAATAAATACGCCCTCAATAACAAAAAACTGCACAAAAAAATTCGCTGCATTCGTAAAAGTAATGAAAAACGAATTTTGATGTGTTAAAATATTCATATCACATTCGGGCTCCGCCCGATAATGAAGAAAGGATGATAGTTATGGGAAGACTGTTCGGAACTGATGGTGTTCGCGGAATAGCCAACACCGAACTTTCCTGTGAGAGAGCAATGCAAATAGGTCGCGCTGCCGCCGCAGTGCTGGCAGATGGCTGTCGTCGCCGCCCCGTGTTCGTTGTGGGCGCAGACACGCGCACCTCCTCCGATATGCTCTCTTGTGCACTCATAGCAGGACTATGCTCGGTGGGAGCCGACGTAATTAATTTGGGTGTTGTTCCAACCCCTGCCGTTGCATTTCTCGTTGGCAAGTATAAGGCCGATGCAGGCGTTATGATTTCGGCATCACACAACTCTGCAGAATATAACGGAATAAAAATCTTCAGCGGCGATGGCTTTAAACTGCCCGATATGCTAGAAGAGAGAATAGAGGATATAATCCTCGGCGAGTGTGAGTTGCCCGAGCCGCCCGTTGGTGACGCTGTTGGTAAGGTAACCGTTGCTGTCACCGCAGTAAAGGATTATTGTGACCACGTAAAACGCAGCGTGCTCTATTCGCTGGACGGAATGCAAATAGCTATCGATTGCGCTAACGGCGCTGCAAGTGCAACTGCCGCCGCAATATTTGATGGTCTGGGTGCAAATGCTCATATTCTAAGTGCCACGCCCGACGGTCAGAATATCAACCGCGATTGCGGCTCTACTCATCTTGAAGCACTGGCAAAATATGTGGTAGATAACGGTCTGGATGCGGGCGTTGCATTTGACGGTGATGCCGATCGCTGCCTCTGCGTTGATGAAAACGGAAATCCTGTCGATGGCGATGAAATAATGGCTATCTGCGCACTTGACCTTAAAGAGCGTGGTCGCCTTGCCAAAAACACCGTAGTTGGCACCATTATGACCAACTTTGGTTTCTCGCGTTTTTGTGAGCAAAATGATATCCGTTTTGTTGCCACCAAGGTTGGTGACCGCTTCGTGCTTGAAGAGATGCTCTTGGATGATACCGTGTTTGGCGGCGAGCAGTCGGGTCACGTCAT
>JAZOPP010000170.1:0-8019 GCA_045655625.1 Acutalibacteraceae bacterium | reverse complement strand
GGACACGGGCGGCGATGCTTTTATTTTTCTCTCCCTAAGCGGGGCTTCGCGGCACCTCCCTCATCAGAGGGAGGCTTTTATATCCCTCCGTCTTCGCCTATGGCGAATCCACCTCCCTTTAGGCAAGGGAGGCTTTGTGGAGGATAGCGCTCGTGCGTGAAAGGAAGTCCCGGGAGGGGCGACCCCTCCCCTACGATTTATTCTTTTTTTAAATCGTGATTGGGTTAGGCAACCCCTCCGTCTTTTTGCCCTGCAAAAAGCCGCCTCCCCTTACACAGAGGAGGCTTTGGAGAATGCTGCGAAAAATAAAACCGACTCGAGCTTTTTACTCGGGTCGGTTTAAATTTAATTAGGTGAGGTCCTGAACGTAAAGCTCGCGAACGGTGTTTTCATCGTCGGTCTTTGCGTTGCGCTCAGCCAGGAACTTGCCTGCAACCTGCGGGAAGAGAGCGTAGGAAAGAACGTCCTCCTCGCACTTTGCGAGGTCGCCTGCTTCGGCGGTGTACTTCTCAAGCTCGGGCTCTAAGAGGTCGGCAGGACGGCAGGTGATTACCTTATCGTTGCCGATAGCCTTGCGGCGAACGTCCTCGTTCACCTTGCCCGGAACCTGACCATACTCACCGCGGAGGAGGCCCTTGGATTCCTTGGTTATCATCTTATAGCGCTCGCCCGACAGAACGTTGAGAACTGCCTGAGTTCCTACTATCTGGCTTGTGGGGGTTACAAGCGGAGGATAGCCGAAGTCCTTACGAACGTTGGGAATCTCGGCGAGAACTTCATAGAATTTATCTTCAGCGTTTGCCTGCTTGAGCTGAGAGAGCAGATTGGAGAGCATTCCGCCCGGTACCTGATAGAGCAGGGTCTTGGTATCAACGTTTAATACCTTGGGATCAAGAATGCCGTCAGCCTTTAAGCGGTCAGCTACAGCACGGAAATGGTTTGCAGCCTCGGAAAGCTTCTCGAGGTCGAGACCTGTATCGCGCTCGGTTCCCTTTAAGGTTGCTACCATTGCCTCGGTCGACGGCTGTGAGGTGCCGTTTGCGAGGGGGGATAACGCGCAGTCAACAATGTCAACTCCTGCCTGAACAGCCATCAGGTTGGTCATATCGCCGGTACCTGTGGTGTTGTGGGTGTGGAGATGGATCGGAACGCGAACCTTTTCTTTGAGCTTCTTAACCAGCGAATAAGCATCATAAGGCAGGAGAAGGTTTGCCATATCCTTGATGCAGATAACGTCGGCTCCCATTTCCTCGAGCTTTAATGCGAGGTTAACGAAATATTCCTCGTTATGAACAGGGCTCTCGGTGTAGCTGATGGCAGCTTCGCAAACGCCGCCATACTTTTTGATGCTCTTCATTGCCTGGGCAATGTTACGGGTATCGTTAAGGGCATCGAAAACGCGAACAACGTCGATACCGTTCTGGATGGATTTCTTTACGAATGCATCAACAACGTCATCAGCATAGTGCTTGTAGCCGAGAAGGTTCTGGCCGCGAAGCAGCATCTGCAGCTTGGTGTTGGGCATTGCCTTGCGAAGAGCGCGAAGACGCTCCCACGGATCCTCATTTAAGAAACGCATGCAGGAATCGAAGGTTGCACCGCCCCAGCACTCGAGCGACCAATAGCCGATGCTATCGAGCTTTTCGCAGGCGGGAAGCATTTCCTCAAGCTTCATACGGGTTGCAGCCTGAGACTGATGCGCATCACGAAGGATGGTATCTGTTATATATAATTTGTTAGCCATAATTTACCTCCATTAACCGAACAGAGCGATAAGCACGCCTGCTGCGATAGCCGAACCGATAACGCCGGCTACGTTGGGGCCCATTGCGTGCATGAGCAGGAAGTTCGAGGGGTTATCAGCCTGACCGACCTTCTGCGATACGCGGGCAGCCATGGGAACGGCCGAAACGCCTGCAGAGCCGATGAGGGGGTTGATTTTCTTCTTTAAGAAGAGGTTCATAAACTTGGCGAAGAGGACGCCGCAAGCGGTTGCAACGCCGAAAGCAACAACACCCATAACGATAATCTTTAAGGTCTTGGGGCTTAAGAAGGTCGATGCGGTTGCGGTTGCACCAACGGTTACACCAAGGAAAATGGTTACGATGTTCATGAGCTCGTTCTGTGCAGTCTTGGAAAGACGCTCGGTTACACCGCACTCACGGAAGAGGTTACCAAGCATTAAGCAACCAACAAGCGGAGTTGCAGAGGGAACGATAAGCGAAACGAGAACGGTTACAACGATCGGGAATATGATCTTTTCGGTTCTCGAAACGGGACGAAGCGTCTCCATCTTGATCATGCGTTCCTTCTTGGTGGTTAAGAGCTTCATGATGGGCGGCTGAATAACCGGAACGAGTGCCATATAGGAATATGCGGCAACTGCTATCGGACCTAAGAGGTCGGGCGCTAATTTGCCGGTTACGAAAATTGCGGTAGGACCGTCGGCTCCGCCGATGATGCCGATACTCGAGGATTCGGCACCGGTGAAGCCCAAAAAGCGTGCACCAACGAAGGTTGCGAAGATACCAACCTGAGCAGCTGCGCCGAGCAGGAGACTCTTGGGGTTGGCGATGAGGGGACCGAAATCGGTCATGGCGCCTACGCCTAAGAAGATAAGGCAGGGATAGATTCCGAGCTTAACTCCCAAATAGAGATAATCGAGAAGGCCTGCAGCGGGAAGAACGTTGCCGAGGTTGGAATTTAAGAAATTCATAACGCTTTCGGATGCGTTGCCTGCCGCCATTTCGGCGATAAGCTCTTCTGTTACCAGTGTTCCGCCGCTGAAGAGGTTCCAATGAACGTGTCCCCCGGCGAAAAGATACTCGTGATACATTTCTGCACCGAGCAGATTGGTGAGCAGCATACCGAATGCGATGGATAACAGCAAAAGCGGCTCAAACTTTTTAACGATAGCAAGATAAATAAGCACACAGGCTATTCCTATCATTATAAGGCTGAGCGGATTTTTTGCAAACATGGCAAATCCGGTCTGCTCTATAAAATTCTGTATTGCTTCAGTCATTATTATTCTCCCTTTTTAAAAAAAGATTAAGCGATAACGCAGAGAACGGTGCCGGTTTCAACGGTTGCACCCTTGGTTACATTTACAGCGGTGATGGTGCCGTCAACGGGGCACATGATCTCGTTTTCCATCTTCATGGCTTCGAGGATCATTAAAACGTCGCCCTTCTTAACGGTTGCGCCAACGGTTACGTTAACTGCAAGAATGGTTCCGGGCATGGGGGAAGATACGGTTTCACCGCCTGCGGGAGCAGCAGCGGGTGCAGCAGCAGGAGCAGGTGCAGCGGCAGGGGCCGGAGCGGCAGCAGGAGCAGCAGCGGGAGCTGCTACGGGAGCCTCGCCCTCAACAACCTCTAAAGTGATTTCATATAAATTTCCGTTTACGTTTACCTTATACTTTTTCATTTTTTATTACCTCACATTTTCTTGAATGATAAAATTTTGATTTGCGATACGTCGCGGCCGAGTTCTTCGGCAACTGCGGCGGAAACTGCAGCGATGATCTCCTGCTTATTAGGAATGACCTCTGCTACGGGAGCGGCTGCTGCAGGAGCGGCGGTTTTAGCGGTCTTTGCTTTCTTTCCTTTAAAGAAAAGACCCATAAACCAGGTAATGAAAACGAGAATTACCAGGCCTACGAAAACAATGCCAACACCCATCGCAACAACGGTTCCCATTGCAGGCTCGCTCGAGGTTACCTCAGAGGCGGTCTGCACGGCACTTGCTACGGTGTTTAATACCATTGAATAAATCCCCCTTGAATATTAATTTTTGATCTGCAAAGAGGTGCGCTTTTTAAAAAGCACCAAACTCCCCCTTATACAAAATCATAGATTGTTAACATTGTAACACACGCTCAAAAAAATATCAATAAACATTTTACAAATTTTCCATTTTATTCTTTTAGATGACATTTTTAAATTTTTGTTGACAAATGCCCCCCCTTAATGTGATAATAGATGTGTATAGGTGATATTATGAGAGTTATAACCGGTTCGGCTCGCGGAATGCGACTTCGTACCCTTGAGGGCAACTCGGTCCGCCCTACGTCTGATAAGGTTAAAGAGGCTGTTTTCAGTATGCTGCAGTTCCAGCTTGAGGGTCGCAGAGTTATTGATTTGTTCGCCGGTTGCGGACAGATGGGAATCGAGGCTTTAAGCCGCGGCGCCCAGAGTGTTTGCTTTGTGGATTCCTCGCAGGAATCGGTGAAAACCATTCGCGAAAACCTCGATGCAACCCGCCTTTTTGAGCGTGCACAGGTTGAAAAACGCGATTTTAAATTGTTTTTATCCTCCTGCTGCCAGCAGTTTGATATTGCTTTTTTAGATCCGCCGTATCACAACGGATTTTATGATGATGCGCTTGCACTTTTGGCTCCGCTGATGAGCGATTACGGTATTATCGTTTGCGAGCATCCCACTGACGTTTCGCTGCCCGAGAGGGTTGATGATTTCCGCATTGCCAAGCAGAGCCGCTACGGCAAGATCTGCATCTCGGTCTATAAACGCTTGGAGGCGTAATTTATGCACAAGTCTATTGCTGTCTGCCCCGGCAGCTTCGACCCGATTACCGTGGGTCACGTTGATATTATCAAGCGCGCGGCAAAAATGTTTGATCGCGTTATCGTGGTTGTGATGGTAAACCCCAAGAAGACCTATAGCTTCTCGCCTGAGGAGAGGGTTGAATTGGTTCGCGCCGCCACCGCAGAGCTTGAGAATATCGAGGTTGATTATTCCGATGGTCTGCTCGCCGAATACGCTCGCGAAAAGGGCGCTTCGGTTATTATCAAGGGTTTACGCGCTATGTCGGACTTCGAATACGAATTCCAGATGGCGCTTGCCAATAAAAAATTAAATTCCGAGGTTGAAACGGTCTTTTTGACCACCGCCGCGGAAAATATGTACTTAAGCTCCAGCATGGTTAAGCAAATAGCAAGCATGGGCGGCGACGTAGGTGACTTCGTGCCCGAACAGATCAGACAAAATATTACCAAAAGGCTTTATGGAAAGGATGACAAATAATGAACATTGATGAATTACTTGAACAGTTAGACGAAATACTTGACAGCGGTATTAAAATCCCCGGCAAGCGCACCGTTGTTGACGTTGAGAAACTCCGCGCAGTTGTTGACGATATCCGTCTTAACATTCCTGCTGAGATTAAGCAGGCTCGCGGCATAGTTTCTGACCGCGCTGACATTATAACCAACGCCAAGCGTGAGGCTGACGGCATTATCCGCGCAGCTGAGGAGCGTGCAAAGGCTATGGTTGCACAAGAAGAAATCACCAAGCTCGCTCAGGAGAAGGCAGCTGAGATTATTGCTCCCGCTCAGAGCAAGAGCCGCAATATGCGCAAGGCCGCACAGGACTTTGTTGACGACATTATGCGCCGCGCTGACGACGGTCTTTCGGCAAACCTCGCCGAGGTTCGCAAGACCCGCGCAGCATTAAAGCAGCAGATGCCCAGCGCTGCCCCCAAGATCGAGGAGTAAGAACCTTTTATTGCGGTCTGCCACGGCAGACCGCATTTTTTCACGATTCGACCTTATTTGCTTGACAGAAAAATTTTTCTATGATAATCTTTCCCAAAAAAGGCAGGTGAATACACAGAGATGGATAAAAGCAATTTAAAAACGGTTGCCACCAACAAAAAGGCTTTTCACGAATATTTTGTTGAGGAGTCGCTTGAGGCCGGCATTGAGCTTACGGGAACCGAGATAAAATCGGTGCGCGCAGGCGGAGTGAGCCTTAAGGAGGCTTGGTGCTCGGTTGACGACGGCGAAATGATAATAAAGCAGATGCACATAGCGCCCTATGACCACGGCAATATTTTTAATAAGAACCCGATGCGCCCACGAAAACTTTTGCTGCACAAGCGCGAGATAATGCGTCTTTTCGGATTGCAGAAACAGCAAGGAATTGCACTTGTTCCCCTCTCTGTTTATTTCAAGGGCTCGCGCCTTAAGGTGCAGCTCGGTGTCTGCCGTGGTAAAAAGCTTTATGATAAGCGCGCCGTTGCCGCCAAGAAGGATGCCGAGCGCGATATTCGCAGGGCTATAAAGGAACAAAACAGGTAAAACTGTTTTTTATACGGGGGTGTAAAGGTTTCGACAGGGATTTTGAATCACGGGAAGCGAGTAGCGGTGCGGAACCGCTTTAAAATCCGCACTTTAAAATTAACTGACAACAAAACAGTTGCTTACGCTGCCTAATTAGGCAGCCATCCGACCACGCAGTACCGCGGGCGTGCAAGGGTGTCACATTAGCGGTGAACGTGAACGGAGAGGTTCTCCCCTCCCCGTCATGACGCAGGAGATTACGCCACGCAAGCCTGACGGACGGCTCGCCGACGCGGAAATAAAATAGACCGTCTGCACTCGGAGATGCCTGTGAGGAGAGATTTTTGGACACGGGTTCGATTCCCGTCACCTCCACCAGAAAAAGAAGCTCACCCCTTTATGGGGTGGGCTCTTTTTTGTATAGACAAAAACGGGAATCTACGGGCGGTCGAGGCGCCCGCCCCTACTTTAGATGTCAAAATAACGTTTTCATTACTCTTGACAAAATATCCGCTCGGGGGTATAATATTAAAAACTTAAAAGTAAACCGTTGAGGCGGAGATAACGGCAGTTATGACCTCGCAGAGAGCCCGTGATGCTGGGATGCGGGCAGGAGTACAGATTGTCAAATGGACCGCTGAGGGCGCAGTCAAATGTGGCTTTGCCACAGAGTATTCTGCGACGTAGGGCATACGTTAGTTGTCGGGGGTATGATGGTACCCTTAAAAGCGCATAGGTTTCCTATGAATTCAAGGTGGCACCGCGGATAAGTTATTTATTCGTCCTTGACAGACGGCATTTGTTCTGTCAGGGACTTTTTTATGCCGGTGAAACGGAGGAACTTTTATGTTATTAACCAAGCGATGGCGACTCTTAAAGTAAAACGCAAAAACCAATTTAACTTTTGGAGGATACTTTTATGAAACTTAATAACGTTGATTTTGATACTTATTTTAACAACTACCCCGATAAGGACGGCTATTTCGGCAAATACGGCGGCGTTTACGTTGACGATAAACTGAAGGCTGCCATGGCGGAAATTACCTCGGCTTATTTCTCTATCTGCCAGTCGCGCAAGTTTATAGCCGAGCTGCGCCGCATTCGCAAGGAATTCCAGGGCAGACCCACTCCCGTTACCCATCTTGAGCGTCTTTCGGATGCTTTGGGCGGCAAGGTTCAGCTTTATGCCAAGCGCGAGGACTTAAACCACTCGGGCGCACATAAATTAAACCACTGCATGGGCGAGGCTCTGCTGGCAAAATATATGGGCAAGAAAAAGGTTATTGCCGAGACGGGTGCCGGTCAGCACGGTGTTGCGCTGGCTACTGCGGCGGCATATTTCGGCCTTGAGTGCGATATTTATATGGGCTCTGTTGATATTAAGAAGCAGGCCCCCAACGTTGCCAGAATGAAGATACTTGGCGCAAACGTTATCGAGGTTACCCACGGTTTGCAGACCCTTAAAGAGGCGGTTGACGCTGCATTCGATGCCTACAGCAAGGAATATAACGATGCTATCTATTGCATCGGCTCGGTGCTCGGTCCTCACCCGTTCCCGATGATGGTGCGCGATTTCCAGAGCGTTGTTGGTATTGAGGCGCGTGAGCAGTTTATTGATATGACAGGTCATCTGCCTACTTCAATCGTTGCTTGCGTAGGCGGCGGTTCAAACGCTGCAGGACTTTTTGCAGGCTTTCTTAACGACCCTGTTGATATTTACGGTATAGAGCCTCTTGGCCGCGGTCCCAAGCTTGGTGACCACGCAGCCAGCCTTAAATACGGTACAGAGGGTATAATGCACGGCTTTAACAGTATTATGCTCAAGGATGAAAACGGAGAGCCTGCACCCGTATATTCTGTTGCAAGCGGTCTTGACTATCCTTCCTCCGGACCTGAGCACGCATTCTTGCAGGATATAGGCAGAGTTAAGTATGACG
>JAZOPP010000169.1:0-12834 GCA_045655625.1 Acutalibacteraceae bacterium | reverse complement strand
TTCTCATAGCGATAGCAGCCACCAATATAGCAAACCTTTAAGGGCATCGGTCCCGATAAAAGTCCGTGCTCGATAACCGAGCGAACAACGCCTGCCGTAAGCTCGGGGCGAAGGGTTATTGAACGGTCACCCTTATCAAGGAAGGTATACATTTCCTTTTGAACAACGTCGGTCGTGTCACCAACGCTTTTGGTGAAAACCTCAGTATGCTCAAAAACGGGAACCCTTATCTCAGAGAAGCCGAACATTCTCGCGGTTTCGAGCATCTTCTCCTCAACGTATTGCCATTTTGCGCTATCCTGCGGAAGCACGTCGCAGGTGCCTCTCGGCGCCTTGTTTATCTCTGCCATCTTAATAAAACCTCCAAAAAAATGTAAAAAGATCCCGTCCGCAAGGGACGGGATCTACCCGTGGTGCCACCCTAATTTTTAAAGGCTCAGCCTTTAAACTCTCAATCCCTTAACGCGGGAAAAACGGCTCCTTTCAGAGCGTGCTCGGCAAACGTCTTCACACCAGTCCTTGCAACAGCGCTTTCAGCCGCGGCGCCGCTCTCTTTGTGTAGGTTTTGGTGCTACTCTTTTTGCGTCATAGCAGAAAAATATTTAGTTACCTCTGAGCACGTCGCGCCAGTCAAGGTCGCCGCGCTCAAGACCGTGGATTAAAACCTCGGCGGTTGCAATGTTGGTTGCAACGGGGATATTATGCTTATCGCAAAGGCGAAGCAGATCATTAGCATCAGGCTCGTGGGGCTTGCGCTGAGCATCGCGGAAAATCAGTAAAAGATCTATCTCATCGTAGCTTATGCGCGCCGAAATCTGCTGTGCGCCGCCCGAGCCGCTTAAAAACTTAAAAATCTCAAGTCCCGTTGCCTGCTCAACCATTTTGCCGGTGGTGCCGGTTGCCATAAGATTGTGGTGACTGAGAATTCCGCAATAAGCGATGCAGAATTGCACCATCAGTTCTTTTTTCGAGTCGTGTGCTATAAGAGCGATGTTCATAGTTTTTTACTTTCCTTTCTCTATTCTCTTCACCTTTGGAAGGGGAGTGTCATAACCGTAGATTCTGTCGGCAATGCGCGCAAACGCATTAGCCTTTTTATTAGCCCGTGAGAAAATACTCAAGGGGTCGCTAACGCAGTCGTCATCAAATGGAATAAGTCCCAAAAGGCGACAGCCTGAGTTATCAATAATATCATCAATTCCGCCGTATGCGCCGTTTTTCAAGTGTCGGCGAGCGTATTTATTGATGAGCAATCGGCAGTTTCCGCCGAAACGTTCGGCAACCTGCGCCGCAATAAAGCTATCGCGCACGCTCACTGCATCACCGCAGGTAACCACCAGAAAATCCACAATATCCGAAACATCTTCAATATAGGGAAAATCGGTGCCTGCAGGCAAATCGAGGATAATATAATCATATCCATCGGTTTTAAGCAGCAACTCGGATAACGCCTTGCCGTTAATTTCCACCCTATCTGCGGGTGCCGAAAGCAGGTAAAGGCCTTCGCATCGGTCAACGGGGAGCACCGCATCAGCCAAAGCCTTGTCGCGCAGCACGTCGCCGAGGTCAAACACCAGTTTTTCGGCAACGTCGGCCATAAGGTCGAGGCAGCGCAAACCGCAGTCAAGGTCAATTAGCAAAACGCGTTTACCCTTTTTGCAAAGCGCAACGCCAATGCCGAGCGCGCAGGTGGATTTACCCACACCGCCCTTGCCCGAAACGGTAGCCAAGATGTTTTTCATAAAGGCGAAAACCTCCTTTCGATTTTATCATAATAATGATTTTAAGTCAATTATTTAAGGGGAGTATTCGGCGTTACTTGCGTGGAATCCTCCTCCGAGTTGAAGAAGTAGGCGTCCATAATAGCCTTCATAACCGAACCGCTCGTATAGCTCGATGCGCCGTGCTCAAGCACAACGGCAACCGCTATCTCAGGGTCATCAAAGGGAGCGAATGCAACGAAAACGTTGTGGTCGGCTCCGCCATCGGTCTGTGAGGTACCTGTTTTACCTCCTATCTTGATGGGGTAATCCTTAAACACGGCACTACCCGTACCATCCTCGGTAACCGAGAGCATGCCCTTCTTTATGATTTCGAGAACGTTGTCCTGAATATCAACGGTTGAGAGTACCTCAGGTTTATTCTCGTAATAGGTTTCGTTAAGGTCGTAGGATAATATTTTGTTTACCAGCGTGGTTTTATAGCGGGTTCCGCCGTTGGCAATGGTAGCCGCGGCAGAGCAAATCTGTATCGGCGTAAAGGCATTGTGCTGACCGATGGCAACCTGAATGGTATTACCTGCAAACCAGTTGCTTTCAGCCTTATCAAAAATACCTGCCGATTCATAAACCTCAACGCCGGTCTTCTCACCAAGACCAAACTTGGAAAGATAATCGTTAAGCGTGCGAATACCCATTCTTCTGCCCAACTCGAAGAAATAATAGTTGCAGGACTTGGAAAGCGCCGTAACAATGCCTATCGCTCCGTGGCGGTGCATGCAGTTGGGCGCAAAGCCAACGTCAGCATAGTATTCATAGGTGCGCTTGCAGGTTATATATTCATCCATCTTAAGTGCGTTGGTTTGCAGTGCGGCAATACCAACTATCGGCTTAATCGATGAGCCGGGGGGATAAACGCCTGCAAAAGCGCGGTTGGTGAGCGGACTGCCTTTAGCAGAGGCAAGTTCAGTGTATTTTGAGAAATAATCGTTTATATTGAAATAGGGATAGGTGGCGGCAAGCAGCACTTCGTTATTCTTAAGATCGAGCGCCACTGCGGCTCCACCCGTGGCGGTACCACCCTCGGAATTGAGCTTAGTTATCAGCTCGTGCAGAGCTTTCTGGGTCTTTTGCTGCAAATTCTTATCAAGCGAGAGAATAACCGTCTTTCCGGGAATAGGCTCGCGGGTCACCTCACTGCCGATAACGTTTCCGTCACCGTCGTAGGTGTAGGTCATCTCGCCGTCGATTCCGTGGAGCTGCTCCTCATATGCGGCTTCAATTCCCGTAACACCGATTTTATCGTTATAGGAATATCCAAGCTCCTTATATTTTTCCCATTGCTCGGCATTCATCGAGCCAACCGTTCCGATAATGTTGGAGGCAAGGTCGCCCTGCACGTATTCTCGCACGGGAACGGTGCTGATATAAACGCCATCGAGCATAAATGCCGATTCGCTGATTCTGAGCATCAGCTTTTCCGAAATATCGGAAGCAAAGGAATAGGGGTTGGCAACCGAGAAATTCGCAAGCTCCATGGTATAACGCACGCCCGCAATAATACGCTGCTTTTCGGCGCTCATTCCCTCAAGGGCATAGCGTTTTATAAGCAGCTTAAAGCAGTCCTCCGCGGTTGCGTAATGTGCAACGTCGAGGGTGCGAAGCAGAGCGTTTTTCGCGGCACCGTCATCCGTGAATGAGAAAGGAGCGGTTTTGGAGAGGGGAAGGTCATCGTTCCACTCCTCGCCAAACTCATTCATAATAACCAGCAGCTTTTCAATCAGCGGATTAAGGTCGGCGGTTTTCAAGTAAGCGCGGTTAAAAACAATATCATAACCGTTGCGGTTAACGGCAAGCTGCCTACCGTAGCGGTCGAGTATCTCACCGCGCGCAGCCTTGATAACTGTGGTGCGCGAATAAGCACCGCCGGCCTGTGCGCTGTATTTATCGGCGTTAACCACCTGATAACCGAAAAGCGAAAAGGAGTAGATAAACATAACGGCAGCAAGAATCAAAGCCAGCGCATTTGAACGCTTCAAAAATATTTTGCTCGCCTTATTGCTGCGCGCCATAGCATATCCTCCTATCAGTCAAAATAGCACGTCCGTTTTGAGAGCTTCTTTATAAGGAAATAAAACGGAACGATAAAAAGCGTGTTGTAGATAATCGTGGGAACACAGTAACGCCAAAGATACGAAAAAACCTCATCGCGTCCCGTACAAACGTAGTAGAAAAACCATCTCACTATAAAGTAAAAAAAGTTAGAGAAAAACGAAAGCGTAATCGCGGCATAGATATTGTCGTTAACGTAGTAGGAGCAAAGGAGTCCGCAAATGCAGCCGATAAGCGTCAGCATTATCATGTTAAAGCAAAGCGTCTCTGCACCCACCGTGTCGAGCAGTATTCCAAAGCACGCGCCGAATATAAGCCCTATCCACTCTCTTGCCGCCATCGCGGTTGCCACGAGCAGGGGAATAAGCAGCAAGGGCTGTGCGTTGCCCAGTCGCAGCGTTAAAATAGAGGTGGAATCAAGCAAAAACAGGAAAAATCCCAAAATTGCCGTAACGGCAAAGAATGTCGAAGAATGTTTTATCGTCTTCATCTTATTCACCGCTAAGGTTGGTCTGACCCGAGAAATAGGTGATAATCATCATATTTCTAAGGTCGCCAAGGTCGGCAGCAGGGGTAACCTCTGCATAGATAAGGCTGTTATAATCATTGCCAACTGCGCTAACCGTTCCAACCAGCAACCCATCGGGGAAAACGCCTCCGCCCGAGGTTACTATATAGTCGCCGATAGCCACACTGCAGTTGCGCGAAAGATTAGAAAGACGTGTGGTGCCGTTCTCAGCAGAGGAGAGCGTTCCGCCCAGCACGCCGAGGTCTCCCGTACGGCGGTCAAACGCGGCAATGCTGATTTCGGGGCTTAGCACCGTAGTTATCTTGGAGTAGGAGGCACCAACCTCCGAAACGTAGCCTATAAGTCCGCTCGAGTTTATAACGGGATCATAAACCGCAACACCGTGCAGGCTGCCCTTGTTCACCGTAAAGGTGCCGAAGGGGTCGTCACTGTCGCGGCTGATGAGCATAGCCTCAAGGAACTGATAATCTATATTATTATCCTTCATTTCAAGGTAATCACGCAAAAATTTATTCTCGGAAACCGCCGCCTCGTAATCGAGCAGCGAGCTTGTCAGCTCGTTTACCTTGCTTTGCAGCTGAGCGTTTTCTTTCGCCAGCTCCTCGCTGCCGTTTATATCGCGGTCGAGGTCCTTAAAGAAATTCGCTACCGTGGTAAAGGCGCTTTGGAAGGGCGAGATTATCGAGCCGAGAATACTCTGCTGCGGCGATAGCACACCGCCTGCAATACGGGCGATGACCGAAATGAGTATCAGCACAGACAATATGGCTGCCGCTATTTTAAAGCGACGGCTTTTGAAAAAATATCTCATTAAATCACCTGCCGTGAGGTTTTAAGTGTTATCAGTTAAACTTTCTTCCGCGTTTGTAAACGTAGTCCTCAAACGCATCAGTTTCTTCAATGCGCTTGGCAAGCCCGAGTACAACGCAATCAAGCGGATTATCAGCAACAAAAACCGGCATATCGGTCTCAGCTGCGATAAGTGTGTCAAGACCGCGCAGCAGCGCGCCGCCGCCCATAAGAGTAATGCCACGGTCGATAATATCGGCAGAGAGCTCGGGCGGAGTCTTTTCAAGCGTGGTGCGGATAGCATCAACAATGCTCGAAATCGTATCGCTCATAGCCTCGCGCACCTCAGCCGCCGAGATGGTAACGTTCTTCGGCAGACCGTCAACCAGGTTTCTACCCTTAATCTCAACGCTGCCCTCATTCTCATAGGGCACGCAGGAGCCGATTTCTATCTTGAGCTGCTCAGCGGTGCGCTCACCGATAAGCAGGTTATACTTTTTGCGAACGTAGTTAATGATTGCCTCATCGAGGTCATCACCCGCAATTCTGACAGACTGAGCGGTAACAATATCGCCGAGCGATATAACGGCAACCTCGCTGGTGCCGCCGCCGATATCAACAACCATGCAGCCCGTTGCATCATTAACGGGAAGACCTGCACCGAGTGCGGCAGCCATAGGCTCCTCAATAAGAGCAACCTTGGTTGCGCCTGCCTGCCTTGCAGCGTCCTCAACCGCGCGGCTCTCAACCTCGGTAACGCCTGCGGGAATGCATATCATAACGCGTGCACGGGAGAAAAACGAACCGCGCAGCGCGTGGCGGATAAAGCGTTTTAGCATCGCGGCAGTAACGTCGAAGTCGGCAATAACACCGTCCTGCAACGGTCTTACCGCAACTATCGAGCCGGGGGTGCGACCAATCATATCCTTGGCTTCGCTGCCAACAGCGCGCACCTCATCGTTGCGAACGTCATAAGCCACAACCGAGGGTTCACGCATAATAATTTCTTTTCCCTTTATGCAAACGAGGGTATTGGCAGTTCCAAGGTCAATGCCCATATCTCTTGTGAACAAACAAAACACATCCTTAAATTAAATGATTAGTCCTTATCGGGGACAAAAAAGGAAATAGCCGAATGCAGGTTTTCGATTTCGAGCGTCTCGCCCTCAACCACAGCCTCCTCACCGTCCAGCGTCCAGGACATACCCGGCTCGGCGTGGATGGTAAGCTTATTAGTCTTAAAGAACTCGAAAGCAGGGTTCGAGAAATCTTTTTTCAGGATTCCTGCAACAATGTGGCGCAGGCGTCCGCCGCGTGCAGGCTTGCGAACCAGCAGCACCTCGAAAAGTCCATCGTTGAGTTCAACCTGGTCCTTATCAAACTTAATAATTCCGCCGCACGAGAAGGAGTTGGTAACCGCACCAAAGAGGAACTTGCCTTCGATTTTCTCTCCATCGTGCTCGAAGTTCATTTTATATGATTTTATGTGAGCCAGACTTTTGGCACCGTGGAAAATATACGCCGCGTGGCCTAATACGTTCTTAACCTTCTGAGAGGTGGCATAGGAAGCATCGGTAAACGCGCCGAACGAGGCAGTATAGGTGAAGAACTTATCATCAAACTTGCCGATATCAAGGGTTATAATCTTGCCGTTCGGAATATCGCGTGCGGCCTCCACAATATTACGTGAAATCTTGAGGCTGCTCGACCATTCGTTAAGCGTTCCCGCGGGCACGTATGCGAGCTTATAGTTGTTCTTATTGTGCATCATTCCGGTGATAACCTCGTTTAAGGTTCCGTCACCGCCAACGCAAACCACGGTTGAGTATTCATCCGAGAGGGTTTTTAAAACCGTTGTGGCATTACCACGGCTTTTGGTGGGATAAACCGTAACGTCATAGCCGGCGTTCGTGAAAACCGAAACGATATCAAGCAAATTCTTTTTTAATTTTTTCTTGCCCGAGCAAGGATTTCCAACCAAGAAAATCTTTTCCACTTTTTTGCCTCCTAACCTCGCAAACAGACATACATATTTATTTTATTATATATAATATTACATTATAATGCAAGAACTAACTGTAAACTTTTCACCCTCTTTTTTAACGGCGCTGAACATAGGTGCATATTATGTTACTAAGGCGGATTTTTTTCGCTTGGTGATTATTTGCCGCAAAACGCGGCA
Organism: Acutalibacteraceae bacterium; assembly: GCA_045655625.1. GTDB lineage: Bacteria > Bacillota > Clostridia > Oscillospirales > Acutalibacteraceae > SIG589. The sequence continues at coordinate 5,504 of JAZOPP010000169.1, read as the reverse complement.
ACACTAAAATTACCAACATAAATTCGGAGCGTGAAAGATAAATGACAGTCAAACGCGGAGACATCTATTATGCGGATTTAAGCCCGGTGGTGGGTTCGGAGCAGGGGGGAGTGCGGCCCGTACTTATCATACAAAATGATGTGGGCAACCGCTATAGCCCCACCGTAATCGCGGCGGCAATAACCAGCCAGCACGATAAGGCCAAGCTGCCCACCCATATAAGTGTGAGTGCGGTCGATTGCGGACTCACCAAGGATTCAATAGTGCTGCTCGAGCAGGTGCGCACCATCGATAAGCAGCGCCTTAAAGAGAAAATGGGCTCGCTGGGCAGCGGTGCGATGGATAAGGTCGATAGGGCATTAACAGTCAGCTTCGGCCTCGGACACACGGTATCGTAAGAGCAGAGAGGAAAAATCCTCTCTGCTCTTTTTTATTTGTTGCTTTTTATTAATTTTATGATATAATTTACCTTAGAAACTCTAGGGAGGTATTCTTTAAATGAAATGTGAACTTTTTGATAGTGGAAAATTTTTTGTTGGAGTCAATTATTGGGCATCCAACGCAGGCATCGATATGTGGAGTCAGTGGGATGAAAACGCCATAATCCGCGACCTTGATTTGCTGGTTGAAGCCAACGTTAAGGTGGTTAGAATGTTCCCGCTCTGGAGCGAGTTCCAGCCCATAAAAAATCAGTTTGGCGGCGGTCACCAGAAAAGGGATATCTCTATTGATGATATGCCAAAGGCTCACACCGCTGAGGCAGCCGCAGGAATAAATCCCGTTATGGTCGAGCGCCTTGAGCGCTTTTTAGACCTCTGCCTTGAGCGCGATATTCAGGTAATGATCGGACTTATAACGGGCTGGATGAGCGGCAAGCTTTATGTTCCGCGCGCCCTCGAGCACGCCAATATCTATACCGACCCCACCGCCCTCAAATGGCAGATGAAATACGTTAAATATATGGTAAGCCGCTTTAAGGACCACGAGGCTGTGGTCGCTTGGGATATAGGAAACGAATGCAACTGTATGGATGCAACCAACGACCCCGACTGCGCCTACACCTGGTCGGCACTCATCACCAACGCCATCCGCGCCGAGGATAAGCTTCATCCCGTAATTTCGGGCATGCACAGCCTTAACCCCAACGGAGTATGGCGCCCGCAGGATCAGGGCGAGATAACCGACGTGCTCTGCACCCATCCCTATCCCGCATTCACCAAGCATTGCGAAACCGATGAGGTTAACCGTATGAAATCGGCAAACCACGCGGTTGCCGAATCGCTTTATTATCGCGGCATCGGCGGTAAGCCCTGCTTCGCCGAGGAAATAAACACCCTGGGTCCCATGTTTGCAAATCAGGACCTCATCGCTGCCAACGCCGATATGGCGCTGTTCGGTCTTTGGGCACACGATTGCAACGGCTTTATGTGGTGGTGCGCCTGCAACCAGAGCGCACTCGATAACATTCCCTATGATTGGTGCGCCCTCGAGCGTGAGCTTGCTCTCATCTATGCCGATGGCACCCATATCAAAGCGCTCGACAGTATGACTGAGTTCTCAAAGCTTATTGAGCGTTTCGGCAAACCCCTGCCGAGAAGAAAGGCAGATGCAGTTTGTATCCTCGTTCGCAACCAGGATTCCTGGGGCGTTGCCTTCGGCACCTTCTTAATCGCTAAGCAGGCAGGCATCGAGCTTGAATTTGCTTTCCACGATCAGGAAATCCCTGAAGCTGAGGCATATTTCCTGCCCTCGCTCTCGCTTTCCGGCGAGCCCACAAAGCATCTCCATAACGAGCTGCTTCGCCGCGTAGAGGAAAACGGCGCAACCCTTTATATCTCTATGGATGGCGGCATGATGTCGGAATTCCCGCTGGTCACCGGCTTCGAGCTTGTATCGCGCAGCGTTGCAACCGCCGTTAAGAATGTTAAATTCGGCGATGATATTATCCATATGTCTCCCAAATACGAAATGAAGCTCAAGGCGCTCACCGCAGAGGTTCTGGCAAGCGACCAGTTTGGCAACCCCGTTTTCGGCGTGCAGAAGCGCGGCAAGGGTAAGGTATATTTCTGCAACAGCTCAATTGAATACACCGCAGTAACCACCCCCTCGCTGATAGACGGCGTCAACCACGAGGCATATTATAAGCTCTATAAGGAAATGGGCATCGGCAACGGTAAGGTTGCTCATAAACAGAGCCCCTACATAGGCCTCACCGAGCACGAGGAAAACGAAAATACTCGCTATGCCCTCGTAATAAACTACCTGCCCGAGCAGGCAGTCGAAAACATTTCGCTTTCCGGCTTTGAGGCAGTCTCGGTCGATAGTGTTCGCGGCGATGCCAAGATAGAGAAAACTGCCGATGGATTTAATATTACTCTGGCTCCTAACAGCGGCGCAGTCGTTGAGTTGACAAGAAAGTAAAAATATCGTATAATTGCCGTAGTACATACTTTTTACAGGAGGATACAGAATGAAGATCACAGCAATTCTCTCAATATTATTATGCTTCGCGTTTGTCATCTCCCTGGCATTAACGGGTTGTCGCAAGAAAAACGACCCCTATTTTATGGATAGCTCTGAATATAATTCGCTAATATCGGGTATCACCGGGGTCAATGGTGATAAGGCTCCCTCTTCGGACGAGAATTTCGGCGAGGTAACCAATCCGCCTGCAGGCGATGAAGACGGTGATGAGGTAGATGATTCATCCTCTAAGAAGCCCTCTTCAAAACCCGCCACCGGCAGTTCGAGCAGCAAAAATCCCACTTCTACCTCTAAGCCCGATAGCTCCACCGGAACCTCCATCCCTACGGGCGGTTCCTCAAGCGAAGATAAAGAAAGCTCGAGTAGTACTCCTGTTTCATCTTCAAGCAAGCAGCAGTCCGGCAGCATCGGCACCAGCCGTCCTTCCGGTGCGATCGGCGGAATAATTAAATAAAAATTAAAACCACCTGACTTGTTAGTCGGGTGGTTATTTTTATAATCCAAGTGAGGCGGCTATCTTGGTCGCGTTTTCGGCAAGCGAGCTATTGTCGCACCTCACCGTAACGTCGGCAAACTTTTTATAAAGCGGCATCCGCTCGTTATAAATATCATCAAGCGTCGCGCCGTCTTTGAACATTATTCCGCGTGTGGATAGGTTGTTTATTCGGTTTTTAAGTTCACAAAGGTCAACGTCTAAAAACACAATCGTGCCGAGGCTCTTAAGATGCGTCATAGCCTCCCTGCCGTATATAACGCTGCCGCCCGTTGCAATAACGGTTTTATGCGCCTTGACCGCAGCGTTCACCTCGTTCTCAACCGCGGCAAAATAATCGTTGCCGTTATCGCGAAGTATCTCGAAAAGTTTTCGTTCTTCCTTTTCCTGAATAAGCAAATCGGTATCAATAAAACGGTATCCGATTATTTTAGCAAGCAAAACGCCTACTGTACTCTTGCCCGAACCGGGCATTCCAATGAGAATAATATTATCCATAGCAAACACCTAAAAAAGCCAGATATCTTCCTTTTTCTTTTCCGCCTCTATTGCGACCTCCTCGCCGAGCAGTGCCGCTATCTGTAGGGCGGTTGCATCGGCATCGCCGCGGTGAGCAACGCTCGGCACCGAGCATTCGCTTTCGCGTATATCCGAGAATACCAAAGCATCCACACCCAACACCTCGCAAAGAATATAAACCGCGTTGGCCTCATCGCAAACAACGGTGTAAAAGCCATAGTTTCGAATCGCGCGGCAAAGGCGCGATAGTGTGGAATAATCGCGAATATCTGCCGCAGCAATACCCACGGTTTTGGGCATTCCAATGCGCTTGCGGCGCTTTATCGCCTTATCGTAATAACCCGTTTCTCTCGCGGCACGCAGGATAATTTCCTTAGCCTCGCGGCTGATTTCATCACTATCCGATAACGCCTTAGAAACGGTGGAAATAGAGTATCCTGTGATTTTTGCAAGCTCAGTAACCGTCATAATATCAACTCCCAAATATAATGATATTATCTTTTTTTGCATTTGTCAATAATTTTGCGAAAAATTTTCGTTTTATTGACATATGCTCCCGAATGCCTTATAATAGGGAAGTATAAAAATCTTATTTGGAGGTAGCACCCTTGAAAAAATATAAACTCTATTTGCTGGATATGGATGGCACAATATATCTCGGAAATAATCTCTTTCCGCAAACTCCCCCCTTCCTCGATTTTGTTAAGGAAAACGGCGCGGCATATATGTTCCTCACCAATAATTCCTCCTCCAGCGCGGATAAATACGTTAAGCGCCTGCACTCGATGGGCCTCGATTTCATAAAAAAGGAGGATTTCCTAACCTCCACCCACGCAACGGTTGAATACCTGCGTGAGCATTATGCAGGCAAAAAGTTTTATGCCTTCGGCACTCGCTCGTTCGTTACAGAGCTTATCGAGAGCGGCATTATAGTCACCACCGAGCTTGAGGAAGATATTGATGCCATCGTTATGGGCTTCGATACCGAGCTCACCTTTAAAAAGCTGGATGACGTTTGCCAGCTCTTAGTTCGCGGTGTGGATTATATCGCCACCCACCCCGATTACGTTTGCCCCACAAGCTATGGCTTCGTGCCTGATTGCGGCGCGGTAACTGAAATGCTCTATATGGCAACGGGTCGCCGTCCACACGTTATCGGCAAGCCCCAGCCTGCTATGATTGAGCTTGCGCTTAAGCAGCGCGGCCTGAATAAGGAGGACGCCATGTTTATAGGCGACCGCCTCTATACCGATATTGCCTGCGGCTGCAACGCAGGAATTGATACTGCGTTTGTCCTCTCGGGTGAGGGAACACTTGAGGATCTTGAAAAGAGCGAAGCCAAACCCACCTATGTACTTAAAGATATCGGCGAGTGCATCGTTAAAGACTAAAATAAAAAGACCTGCCGCGGCAGGTCTTTTTATTTTTACCATAAATTTTTATTAGCGGTCGAAACAGCAACTGCGCCGCTTTCGAGCGCCGCCTTAACCTCTTCCTCGGTTTCAATCAGACCGCCCGCGATTATCGGGATATCGGTATGACTGCAGAAACGGCGAATAACCTTAGGGATAACACCGGGCATAATCTCAATAAACGAGGGATGATAATTTCCTGCGGCGTTTGCCGAGGTCTGGGTTGCCTGCGAATCGATGGAGAAAATTCGCTGCACGGTGGGAATACCGTGCTCGCGTGCCGCGCGGATAATACCTGTTCGGGTGCTGATAATTCCGTCAACGCCCAGCTTGGCGAGATAGGCAACGCCTGCATTATCGCGGCCAATACCGTCCGACATATCGAGATGAATAAAAAGGCGCTTGCCTGCGGCTTTAGCGCGGTTTATCCAGCTTTCAATAGTCATAATATTCGAGCAGAGCAAAAAGATGCAGCGAGCAGAGCTGTCGAGTGCGAGGCAAAATTCTTCTTCGGTGCGAACTGCGGCAATAACCTTTTTTTCACCGAAATCATTCATAGCATACACATCCTTATTTTTCATCGTGCTCATCTCAAA
>JAZOPP010000168.1:0-3075 GCA_045655625.1 Acutalibacteraceae bacterium | reverse complement strand
ATGGTTTGGTCCAACGGTCTGGGCGTGCTCAATAAGTGGTGGCCCAAGGATAAGCGCGGCTTTGCCTCGGGACTTGCTACCGCTTTTTCGGGTGTTGCGCAGGTGGTTACCTACCTCACCATAAACTGGTGCCTGGCACTCAACCCAGAATGGGGCTGGCGTGCCGCGTTCCGTTATCCCGTTGTGCCTATGGTGCTGATGCTCATAGCATTTGCGTTTTTCTTCCATTCCAAGCCTGAGGACGTGGGTCTGCCCGCGTTTGAGGAGGAAGATGCCAAACTGCAAAAGCGCGATGAGGCTATGGCGGCAGCTATGGAAAAGAAGGGTTACCTTTATCCCTATAAGATGCTGCTTTCCCAGCCCAAGGTTATTCTCTTCTGCCTTATTTCGGCAATCGCAGGCGTTGGCCGCTACGGCCTGCTCACCTGGGTGCCCACCTATTTCCAGGAGCAGATGGGTCTTTCGGTTAAGGAGGGAATTTTCAGTTCCATTCTCCTGCCTATCGGTCAGTCCTGCGCTATGTTCGTGTTCCCGTTTATTACCGATAAATTATTTAAGGGCAAGCGCGAGCCGATGCTCATTCTCGCCTCTATAGTTGCCTTCTTTGGAATGATAAGCTTCCCCTTTATTACCGCCAAAACTCCTGCCTCCATCATGCTTTTCGTGGTTGGTGTTTCGGGCATGGTAACCGGTGTTATCTGGGCAATTGCCGGCGATATGGGCGGACGTGCGCTTTCCTCCACCGTGGTTGGTGTGCTGGACTGGGCGGTTTATATGGGTGCCGCAATTCAGGCGATGATTTTCGGCTTTATGAAGGACAGCTTCGGCTGGCCCGCGGTTTTCATCACCATCGGCAGCCTTTACGTTATAATGCTGATACTTACCCTTTTCGCCCGCAAGATGACGGTGAAAACAATAGAATAAAACAAAAACGGAGTGGTTTTCCACTCCGTTTTATTTTTGTCTTAAAGCACCATTGCGCCGCCTTTTTGGCTTACGGTATAATCCTTGTCCCACTGGACGAGATATTTTGCCTTTAGACGAATATCGGCACTTGATGCGGCAACGAAAATATTATAGGTTCCGCTCTCAACGTGCCAGCGGTGCAGGAAGGGGTTGAAATATGCAAACGCACGAGAGGATAGGCTAAGCGTTACTCTCTTGCTCTCGCCTGCCTCAAGCGATACCTTGCAGAATTCTTTAAGTTCCTTTTCGGGGCGAACAACGGTGTTATCGGCGGGGCTTACGTAAATCTGAACCGCCTCTTTACCTGCACGGTCGCCAACGTTCTTTATCGTGAAGGATACCTCAACCTCGCCATCGGGATCGGTGGAGAAATCGGGGGTGACTTCAAGGTCGCTATACTCAAACTTGGTATAGGACAGACCATGACCGAACGGGAACCAAACGTCCTCGGGGTGACGGTCGTAATAACGGTAGCCTACGTCCATACCCTCGGCATAACGGATGCGCTTATCATAGCTTACGTGCTCGAGGTGATCGGAAAGGCGGGTCATAAAGGTTTCGGAAAGCTTGCCCGAGGGGTTTATTTTGCCAAAAAGGATATCGGCTATCGCGCTGCCGCCGCCCTCGCCTGCCAGCCACATTTGGATAAGGCCCTTAACCTTTTTCTCCCAGCCGCTGCCTGTGGTGCAGGCGCCCGACTGCATGACTACAACCGCGTTTTCGAAATATTCAGCAACGTAATCAATAACGTCGTTAACTCTGTCGGGGAAGGTCAGTCGCTTGCGCTCGTATTCCTCGCTTTCGTGCCAGGTTTCATCACCTGCGAACACGATAGCCAGAGCGCCCTCGGCGCCGAGGGAACGAATGCGGTCACGCTTATCCCAGATGGAAAGCTCGCAATCGAACATAGGCTCGAAAATAAGCTCGGTGTTGCCATCGCAATACTGCCTTATAAAGTCAAGCGGAACATCGGCGCTTTGCTCCTCGATGGAAACGTGAGAGCTGCCGCCGCCCATATATATCGGCTTTGCGGCAGGGTTGCCGAAAACTACTATCTTTTCGTATTTTTTGGCATCGATTGGGAGAATATCTCCCTCGTTTTTAAGCAGGGTGATGCACTCGGCTGCCGCGGCGCGAGCCTTTTCATGCTGAGCGGCACGGTCATAAGGCTTTTTCTCCTCGCGGCAGGAGATGCGGTGAGCTATGTATTCTAGCACCTTGCGGCAGATTTTTTCAATCTCCGCCTCGGTGATTATGCCTTTTTCAATGCCCTCGAGCATATCCTCGTATATGCTTTTATTGCAGGGCATCTGCAGCTCCATTCCGTTGGCGAATGCCTTGGGAGCATTGTGAACGGCGCCCCAATCGGACACCATGAGACCCTCATAGCCCCATTCATCACGCAGCACTTCCTTTAAGAGCCACGGATTTTCAGAGCACCAGATTCCTGCGAGCTTATTATAGGCGCACATAACGGTTTCGGGCGCGCCCTTTTCTATAGCGATACGGAAAGCCTCGAGATAATATTCGCGGAAGGTGCGCTCATCAATCTCAACCGAGATGGAGGAACGGTCACGCTCCTGGTTGTTGGCAGCAAAGTGCTTAAGGCTGGTGCCAACGCCGTTATCCTGAACGCCTCTTATAAAGGCGGCAGCCATCTCGCCCGAGAGCACGGGGTCCTCGGAGAAATATTCAAAGTTGCGTCCGCAAAGAGGAGTGCGTTTCATATTAACTGCGGGAGCCAAGAGAAGGTCAATGCCCTCCTGCTTGCAATCCTCAGCGATTGCCTTACCTGCGGCATAGGCTATATCGCGGTTCCAAGAAGCCGCAACGGCAGATGCGGTCGGGAAGCAGCAGTCGCCCCCCTCAATAGCACAGTCCTGCGGAAATTTGGGATGACCCACCAAACGGCGGACGCCGTGAGGGCCATCGCTCATTTCGATATTGGGAATACCAACACGGTCGTTATGTGCCGAGGAAAGCGCCATATATCCCGTTAAGAATTTGCACTTTTCCTCGAAGGTGAGTTCCTGCATCCATTTATCAACGTTAAGTTCCATAAAAACACCCCAAAATGCTTTATTTATCGTAATTATACCATAGCGCAAC
>JAZOPP010000167.1:0-2915 GCA_045655625.1 Acutalibacteraceae bacterium | reverse complement strand
CCCCTCATCGTCTGAGCCTTCATCCTCGGCTTTTGAGTCCTCATCCTCCGAGCCGCAGAGCAGTTCTCTGCCGCAAAGCAGCTCGGCTCCCTCATCCGCGGCTCCGCCACAGTTTAAAATAACCTCCCATCGCGCAACCGACGTAACCGTTCTCGAACCGTTCACGGTCTTTTCGGGCGTCAGCGATCCCGCCGAGCCGCTCCTGCTCAACGGCAAACCGCTCACCCGTGATGAAAAAGGCGCCTTCTCGGCCGAGATGAAGCTGGAGGTCGGCAACAATAAATTCACCTTCACCCATAAGGGCAAGGAATATAGCTACATAGTTCGCTATCGCTTCGATATAATCAAATCCTATTCGCCCGAAAACAATATGAAATATGAAAGCGGCTCCACCTTTGCCGTAACCGTAAACGCGCGCGTCGGCAGCACCGTAACCGCCAGTTTTTCAGGCAAGACCATAACCCTCACCCGCAACGATACCCAAGGCGGTGATGAGGAGGTCTCGCAGAGTGATACCTTCGCAAACTACACCGGCAGTTTCACCCTGCCATCGGGAAACAAAACCGATTTAGCGCTCGGCCCCGTGACCATAACCGCAACCTATAAGGACCTTTCTGCTACCGCCAAAACGGGCAACATAACCTGCAAAAAAATTGAACTCCCCGTAATCGGCGAGGTGGTTGCCTTCTCGGCAGAAACCTTTTGGGGCGATACCACTGATGATGCATCTCGCCCCACCAATAACTATCTGCCCGAGGGAACGGTTGATTACGTTGTAGGCCGCGCTTATAACGGCTCTAAGGAATATCTTATCCTGCGCTGCGGCAGGCGAGTTTACGTAAATAAAAAGATGGTCCCCACCAACGAGGTAACTACGGTCACCCGCGAGTATGAGGGAACCCTGCCCGACAGCAACTCGCTCTCTATCGAATCCTGCACTCAGGGGGAGCGCCACACCGTGCTCACCCTCTCAACCGAATGGAAGGCTCCCTTCCTTTTGGATTTATTACCGCAGAAATATACTAACCCCTCAAAGCAGGACTACACGGTATCCAAGGTAACGGCGGAATACGTTGATATAACCTTCTGCTATGCCGCAAAGCTCACGGGAACCATCGAGTTCACAAACAACCCCGTGTTCACCTCGGCGGAAATTCTGCCCGATGGCAAGAATCAAAAGCTCCGTCTGCATTTAAGGGAAAAGGGCAAGTTCTATGGCTATAGCGCCTCGTATAACGCAGAAGGCAAGCTTGTGTTTGAGTTCTTGCATCCCGCTCAGGTAACCGAGGCGCAAAACGAATACGGCGCAGATTTAACGGGTGTTACCATTCTTATCGACGTCGGTCACGGCGGCAAGGATTTCGGCGCGCCCGGCATCGGCAACACCTATTTCGAGGATGAGCGCAACCTTTATCTCGGCTTTAAGCTCCGCGCAGAGCTCGAGAGTATGGGAGCCACGGTCGTTATGAACCGCGAGAGCAACCTAACGCTTGAATCGGATGAACGCTGCATCCAGCTTAAAAAGCTGCAGCCCGACCTTTGCATTTCCATCCACCACGATTCCAACGCATCCTCCAAGCCTAACGGCTTCGGCATCTATTATTCAACCCTATTTTCTCACGATGCCGCTAAGTTTATATATGATCGCACCAAGTCCGCCGGCATCTATAATCCGTCGGAAGCAGGTTATCGCGGCAAGCTCGATTGGCACTATTACTTCGTAGCACGCATGGCCGATTGCCCCGTGGTCTTAACCGAAAACGGCTTTATGTCCAGCCCCGTCGACCGCGATAATATAGTAAGCGAGGCTGCCAATATCAAAAAGGCTAAAGCAATAGCGGCAGGCGTTGCCGATTATTTCCTCTCCATAAAGAGGGATGATATCACACCCGAACCTCCCGTATCCTCCGAGCCGCCTGTATCGTCCGAGCCTCCCACGTCATCTGAGGAGTTATCAAGCACCGAAAGCCAGCAATAAAATATTTTAAAATTTTTTTCCAAAATATAAAACCTTTTCACTTTTCACATCCCCTTTATTAGCGTAAGGGGAAAACCCGAGAAAGTTTATATTTTAAAGGAGCAAACAAAAATGAAAAAAATAGCAGCATTATTCTTAGTGGTCTTAGTGGTATTCTCAATGGCAGCCTGCGGCAATGCGTCCACCCCAACTATCGACACAACCGATGGTGTGTCGGTTGAAGAGTGTTTCTTAGCGATAGCCTACTCCAAAAGCGCTGAAGAAATGGCCAAATACGTAAGCGTAGGCGATGCCAAGGATTATTACGGCAACGTTAAAAACCTATTTGGCGGCGATACCTACACAGTTAAGGCCGAATTTGCCGGCACCTTTGAGAACTACGAGGTTTTCTACCTTACCATTAAGTCCAATACCGATAAGAGCAAGGAAATGAAGAATTTTGAGATTTTCCAAAAAGTGGGCGACGATTATAAGTTAGCACTCGATGCAGACGCTATTTCCAAAATAAATACCGAATGCTTATGCCCCACGTGTAAGGGTGCAGGAAACTTCACAAGCGGCGGCACTGCTTGCGCTATCTGCGCAGGCACCGGCGTTCAGTATTACCCCAACGCCTACTTTGATGCTGCAACAGGCTTGTGGCAGGGCGAGACCCGTGCTTGCTCGGGCTGCGCCGGCGCAGGCTATATGGGCGGCAGCGCAAAGACCTGCACCACCTGCAAGGGCAGAAAATACGTTTTTAACTAAAACAAAAAAAGAACCCCGTTCGTGAGAACGGGGTTTTCTTTATTATTCTTTATAACCCTTGGGGTTGTTTTTCTGCCAGCGCCAGGTATCCTCGCACATTTCTTCAACGTTTCGCTTAGCTTCCCAGCCGAGCACTTCGCGAGCCTTGGTAGCATCGGCATAAACCTCGCCGAGGTCGCCGGGGCGACGG
>JAZOPP010000166.1:0-6524 GCA_045655625.1 Acutalibacteraceae bacterium | reverse complement strand
CAGGTTATGACAACATATGAGGAAGAATAAATTTTAAAAAAACAAGCCTTGTGTTTCCACAAGGCTTGTAAAATTGATAATATTGTAATTATCTCTTGGAGAACTGTTGCGGCGTTTAGAAAACAGTCCGGTGGACTGTTTTTAGCAGCAACCGCAGCGGCTATGCCGCGAGGATGCCGCAGTTTGAGAAAGAAACAAGCCTTGTGTTTCCACAAGGCTTGTAAAATTGATAATATTGTAATTATCTCTTGGAGAACTGCGGTGCGCGACGGGCTCCCTTGAGACCGTACTTCTTGCGCTCCTTCATTCTGGGGTCACGAGTGAGAAGTCCTGCCTTCTTGAGGGTGGAGCGAAGCTCTGCATCATACTGAAGAAGGGCACGGGAAAGACCGTGACGGATAGCACCTGCCTGACCGGTTACGCCGCCGCCTGCAACGGTGCAAACAACGTCGAACTTTTCGGTGGTCTCGGTGAGGTTTAAGGGCTGACGAACGATGAGCTTTAAGGTCTCGAGGCCAAAGTAATCATCGATATCGCGGTTGTTGATGGTGATCTTACCGGTTCCGCTATAAACGCGAACGCGAGCGACAGAACTCTTTCTTCTGCCGGTTCCATAAAAATACGGTTTACCTTCAAACATTTCTATTCTGTCTCCTCTCGTTAAAATTCAAGTGCTTCGGGTTTCTGGGCAGCGTGCTTGTGCTCGGTGCCACGGTAAACGTGAAGACGGGTGAGTGCCTTGCGACCGATGGTGGTATCCGGAACCATGCCCTTGATTGCGAGCTCCATTGCGAGCTCAGGACGGGTTGCCATTAAAGTGGAATACTTAACTTCCTTTAAACCACCGATGTAGCCGGTGTGGCGCTGATACATTTTCTTTTCAAGTTTCTTGCCGGTGAGAACTGCCTTCTCAGCATTTAATACTACAACGAAATCGCCGCAGTCAACGTGAGGAGTGAACTCAGGCTTTACCTTACCGCGAAGTAAATCGGCTGCCTTAACTGCTACTCTTCCGAGCGGCTTGCCTGCAGCATCGATAACATACCACTTGCGCTGTACGGTGTTTGCATTAGCCATAAAAGTGGACATAACTTTTTACCTCCATATATTTTTCGTGCCTTGCTATGATAACATAGCGGCAAGGCTTTGTCAACACAATTTTTTGAAAAATTTAATTTAAAAACGCGTTGCTCTTGTTTTCTCTCGTTTTCTCTCGTTTTCTCTCGTTTACTCACTTGCGATTTTCAAATTTTGTGCAAAGAAATAGCGGAAGTCTTTAAAACTTCCGCTTAAAAATTAGGCCTTAAGCTCACGCTCGAGCCAAACTGCGCCGAGGTCCATAGCCTCGTAAAGTCCGCCTTTTTCGCTCTTTTTCTTAACGCGATCCTTTGCGGGGATTTCAGTATCGCTAAGAAGCAGCTGAACCAGCACGCGATCGGGCGTTTTAACGCCATCCTCTTCCTTTTCGGAGAGGATTTCAAGGCGGATGACATACTTCTCGGACATATCACCATAGTATATCTCCTTGCCCTTGCGAACGAGCGGCTTATCTTTATATGTTAAAAATTGCTTTTCTGCCAAAAGTAACCCTCCAATACTTAAATTGTGTTTATTATTCTACCACATCTATGTGGTTTTGTAAAGTTATGTTTAACACTCGAACAGATTTTTATAATCGAGCTCTGAAAAATCTGTTACTGTAAGGTCGGTGAATTCCTTACCCTTGAAATTCTCGGCTCCGCCGGGACAAATACCCACAACCATTTTAGAGCCCGATGCCTTGCAGGCGCGAGCACCCGAATAGGAATCCTCAACCGTTATACAGTCGGCGGGGTCAAGTCCCAGCTTTGACGCCGCCTTGAGATATAAATCGGGGTGGGGCTTGCCGCGGACGGTACCGTCGTTATATATAATGTTATCGCCGAAAAGCTTTTCAAGCGGATAGATCTCCTTGAAAAAGGTTACGTTGGAAATCTCAGACGAGGTGGCTATTGCGTGAGGAATATTGTTTTTATTTAAAAACTCGATAAGCTCGAGCGCACCCTTTGCAAAACGGGGTGGGTCTTTTTCGCAAAACTCGCGATAATAGATTTCCTTCTCCATGCCGAAAACGCCTATCAGCTCGGGCGGACAGGGTTTGCCATAGAGCTTTTCATATATAAGCTCGTTGGTGGAACCGTGCATATTCTTAAAATAAAACTCATCGGTCAGGTTGATGCCGAGATCTTTAGTCAACCTTTTCCAACCTGCCAAATGATATGCATCATCCAAAATAATCGTTCCGTTGAAATCGAATATGATTCCCTTAAATTTCATCTTCATCCTCCGCGGGGACTAAATCGACTATTTCAATTATGCCCGACTTCTGATAAAGCGAGGGGGTGATGAGCGCGGTATAACCCATGCCGTTTTCGCTGGTCCATTCGGCAGGATGGTGCTGCGGCAGAGCGCAGGCAGCGAGCAACATCATAATTGCGCCGCCGTGCATTATAACCGCCGATTCATAGCATTCGCGCGCCATCATATCGCGCACGATAGTGTTGAGCGCGAGCACAACGCGGGCGGTGAAATCCTTGCTGGATTCGCCCTCGGGAGGTGCCGGCATCTGACCCGATGTCCAAGCGGCATAGGCAGGCAGACCCTCAAGCTCGGCTGCGGTTTTATTCTCGAACTCGCCGAAATCATATTCACGCATTCCCTCAACAGGCACTATCTCGCGGTTGGGGAACAGAATTTCTGCGGTTTCGATGCAACGGGAGAGCGGGCTGGAATAAACAACGTCCACCCACGGGTAGCGATATTTTTCTTTTAAAGCCTTTATCTCGCGGCGACCCTCGTGGGACAGAGGCAGGTCGGTTTTGCCGCCTATATATCTTCCCTCTTGATTGGCTGCGGTGCTGCCGTGACGGATGAGATGGATTTTATAGCTTCTCATATAAACTCTCCCAAAATTTTGTTTGATACCAAAAAGCCCTTTTCTGTAAGGGCAAAGCCTTTATCGGTTAATTCGGCAAAGCCGCCCGTTTCGAGCTTGCGCGCTTTTGCAAGCCACTCGGATGGGAATTTGCCGAAACAATTTTCAAATTCACTGAATATAATGCCCTCACTCAGGCGCAGGCGAAGCATTAAATACTCCTCTTTATCGCCGCCGTCGCCATCGGGCATGGGGGCCGTGCCTGCTAAAAAAGCGTGGAGGTCGCGCTCATAATAAAAGCGCTTGCCGCCAAAGAAGGAATGCGCGGCAGGACCTATGCCTATATATTCTTCGCAGTTCCAATATTTTAAATTGTGGCGGCTTTCGCGGCCTTTCTTTGCAAAGTTGGGTATTTCATAATGCGAAAAACCGCGTTGCTTTAGATAACTTGAGGTGAAAAGATACTGCTTTATAACCTCGTCCTCATCGGGCAGGGGCGGTGTGTTTTCATAAAACGGGGTGCCCTCCTCGATTTTAAGCATATAGACCGAGATATGCTCAGGATTAAACGATAAAAGAAAATCGAGCGAGCGGTGAACGTCCTCACAGTTGCTATCGGGAAGTCCTATCATCAAATCGAGCGAGAGGTTATCTATCCCTGCGGCGCGGACGTCACGGGCGGTTTTATGGACGTCGGCATTTTTATGGCGGCGACCCAAAAGCTTTAATATATCTTCATTCGCGGTCTGCACGCCCAAGGATATGCGGTTAACGCCTGCCGCCGCGGCGGTGCAGAGAGTGTCGCGCAAATCATCCGCAGGGTTGCATTCCAGCGTTATCTCGGGAGATTGGAAGCCGAATGCACGCTCGGCGGTGCCGACTATTGCGGCAATATTCTCGCCGCCCAAGAGTGACGGCGTTCCGCCGCCAAGGTATAGCGAATCGATGGGGCGCGCTGCACGCACGCCCCATCGCATTATTTCTTCTTGAACCTTTTTAACATAAAGGTCGGTTTTTTCGCCGCTTTGATGCACCGAATAGAAATCGCAATAATTGCATTTTCCGTTGCAAAAGGGCGCGTGAACGTAAAGTCCGAGATTAGTCAAGGATTATACCTGTGCAGCTACCCGGAACAGCGGCTGCGTTGGCTTCATCGGTATCGATGTGCATTGCGAGCGCATACTTGGGGCTGACACGAACAACAACGTCATCAAAAATGAGGCTTCTGCCCTCGGTCTTAACAGCAACTTTTACGTTCTGATTATCGGTGAGAGAATACTTCTCTGCATCGGCGGGGGTCATATGTATGTGACGCTTGGCAGCAATAACACCGCACTCAAGCTCAACCTCGCCGCAGGGACCAACCAGCTTGCAGGCTGCGCTTCCCTTAACGTCGCCCGATTCGCGGATGGGAGCAACTACGCCGATGGTTCTGGCATCGGTTAAGGATAACTCAACCTGAGTTTCGGGACGCTCGGGGCCTAAGATGGATGCGTTCAAGGTTCCCTTGGGGCCGACAACCTGAACCTTTTCAGCACAGGCAAACTGACCGGGCTGGGATAAATCCTTCTTGGGAGTGAGGGCGTGGCCCTTGCCGAAGAGGATTTCTAAATGCTCTTTGGTCACATGAAGGTGACGAGCAGAAATTTCAACTAATACGGTCTTTTCCATTTTAAATTCTCCTTTTTTCAAGAAAAAAGGGTGGGCAAAGCTCCCACCCTTTTCTATGTAAGTTAATTACTCGGCAGAGATAGCCTCTACAGGGCAGCCGGCTGCGCAAGAACCGCAGTCAACACACTTATCAGCATCGATCTCGAACTTGCCATCGCCTTCGGAGATAGCTTCGGTCGGGCAAGCAGCAGCGCAAGCACCGCAGCTGATGCACTCATCAGAAATTTTATATGCCATTTTAGAACACCTCCCAATGTTTATGTCTTTATTGTAGCAACAACTAATTGAAAATGCAAGTGTTTTATTCGATAGGCTCGATAACTTCCTCTTCAACCTTGGGTTGCTTGTGTTTGCGAAGTACCTTAACCTCATCACGCATTACCTTGATCGGGGCAGATTCGCTATCGTTAAGGCGAACGAGCAGTGCGCCCGTGATGGGGTTGGAATCGACCACAACGCCGTCGCCCGACGGGGTTTTTACCGACCACCCTACGCGCGGAGTGAAGGTCCAAAGATATTCATATGCATCCTGCTCATATTTAAGACAGCACATAAGGCGGCCGCAGCTGCCTGAAATTTTGGTGGGGTTCAAAGACAGACCCTGCTCCTTTGCCATCTTGATGGAAACGGGCTGGAAATCATCAAGAAAACGAGCGCAGCAAAACGGCTGACCGCAAATTCCGAGACCGCCCAGCATCTTAGCCTCATCGCGCACGCCTATCTGGCGCAGCTCGATTCGGGTGTGAAAGGTGGATGCAAGATCCTTAACAAGATCGCGGAAATCCACCCTGCCATCGGCGGTGAAATAGAATAGAATTTTGCTGCCGTCAAACGAATATTCAACGTCAACGAGCTTCATATCAAGCTCGTGCGATAATATCATTTTTTCGCAGGTGGAGAACGCCTGCTTTTCTTTTTCTTTATTTTCCTTAAGGCGTGCAACGTCGGCCTCGGTGGCAACGCGAAGCAGCTTTTTTAAGGGCTTGATTATTTTATCATCCGAAACCTGCTTATTTGCCTCGGCAACCTCGCCACACTCGGTGCCGCGAGCGGTTTCAACTATTACGTAATCTCCTACCGAGAGGTTTTTACCATCGGGATCGAAGAAATACACTCTTCCCTCGGCCTTGAATTTTACGCCTATAACTTCGGTCATATTATCCTCCGTTCTAAAGTGATTTGAGTGCGCTGCAGAGGTTTGAGAATAAAAGCATGGTGTTTACGTTGCTGGCGGCACTTTTTTTAAGCATCGCCACAGTCTCATATGCTTTTATGAGCTGAGCGCGGGTTAATCCTTCCTTTATGTGGGTATAGCAGCCCTCGCGCAGAAGGTGCGAGATTCGCTCCTGCAACTCGGTGAGGATGGAATCTATCGCGGCGCGGTCCTTTTCATAGGGCTTTAGTCTTTTGAGCATTTCATAGGCGGGCGCGCTGTTGATATCAGCAAGTAACTCGCGGGCAAGACCTGCAAAGCCGCGGTCACGTTTGCCGCTGAGCAGCTCAAGCGCAAGACCTATGTTATTCTTTGCAGTGTTAAGCGCGTTATCAATCTCTTTTGCGGAATGATCGGTTACGGCGCTTAAATACTGCTCTGCCTCCTGCTTGGCAGGCGGCACGAGCGACAAGGTTATGCAGCGCGAGCGCACGGTGGGAAGCAGACTATCTGCCGAGAGCGCAAGCAGCAAGAACACAACGCCCTGAGGAGGTTCCTCAAGCACCTTTAAAAATGCGTTTTGCGCGGCGGTGTTCATAGTTTCGGCAGATTCGATGATATAAACCTTGCGTTCCCCCATCGTTGGTTTTAGGAATGCATTTTGGCGCAACTCACGAATCTGATCGATTTTCACCTGCTTGCCATCGGGCGAGAGAACGCGCACGTCGGGATGCGAGCCGACCGAGCAAAGATGGCACGAACGGCACTCGTCACACGGGAAGTCGG
>JAZOPP010000165.1:0-9990 GCA_045655625.1 Acutalibacteraceae bacterium | reverse complement strand
TACCAGCGCGGTCTTCCGAAGGAAATGGCTATCGAGCTGTCTAAGCCATTCGTAATGAAGCGCCTTGTTGCAACCAATGCTGTTTCCAACATTAAAACCGCTCGTAAGATGGTTGAGCGTGCAGGCACCGAGGTTTGGGATGCACTTGAAACCGTTATCAAAGAGCATCCTGTTCTTCTTAACCGTGCTCCCACACTTCACCGCTTAGGTATTCAGGCTTTCGAGCCCGTACTTGTTGAGGGCCGCGCGCTTAAACTTCATCCGCTGGTATGTACCGCATACAACGCCGACTTTGACGGGGACCAGATGGCTGTTCACGTTCCGCTTTCTGCTGAAGCACAGGCTGTGGCTCGCTTCCTTATGCTTGCTGCTAACAACCTCTTAAAACCGTCTGACGGTAAGCCTGTTGCCGTTCCTACTCAGGATATGGTTCTCGGTTCCTACTACCTTACTATTATTAAGGATGACGAGCCGGGCGCAGGCAAGGTTTTCCGCGATAAGAATGAAGCTGTTATGGCTTATAACGATGGCGTTGTTGGCCTGCATGCACCTATCAAGGTTCGTATGCATGGTGAAAAGGCAGATGGCACTCCCATCTCCAGAATTGTTGATGCTACCGTTGGATTTATTATCTTTAATGAATCTATCCCGCAGGAACTCGGTTATGTTGACCGTACCGTTGAGGGCCATGAGCTTGATCTCGAGATCTCGCCCTATAAGCCTAACGGTGAGGTTAACAAGATCGGCAAAAAGCAGTTAGGTAAAATTATTGACCGTTGTATTCGCGTTCTCGGCACCAGCAAATCTGCTATCGTTCTTGATAAGATTAAGGCTACCGGATTTAAGTATTCCACCAAGGGTGCTATCACCGTTGCCGTTACTGATGCTGTTATTCCTCCTGAAAAGGCACAGCTTATTGCAGAAGCTGAGAAGCAGATCGATAAGGTTACCAAGGAATATCGCCGTGGTTTCATTAATGATGAAGAGCGTAGCCGTCAGGTAATCGAGATTTGGAACAACGTTACTGAAGATGTTGCTAAGGCACTTACCAATAACCTTGATGAATTCAATCCCATCTATATGATGGCTGATTCCGGCGCTCGTGGTTCCATGAGCCAGATTCGTCAGCTTGCAGGTATGCGCGGACTTATCGCTAATACTGCAGGTAAGGTTATCGAAGTTCCCATTCGTGCTAATTACCGCGAAGGCTTGAACGTACTTGAATACTTCATTTCTTCTCGTGGTGCTCGTAAGGGTCTTGCCGATACCGCTCTTCGTACCGCTGACTCTGGTTATCTTACCCGTCGTCTTGTTGACGTTTCTCAGGATGTTATCATCCGCGAGGACGACTGTGGAACCGATGAGGGTCTTGCAGTAGGCGATATTAAGGACGGAAACCATCTTATCGAGCCGCTTTCCGAGCGTCTCATTGGTCGTTATCTGCTTAAGGACTTTGTTGATGAGTCCACCGGTGAGGTAATCGTATCCGCTGATAAGATGATGGATGAGAGCGATGCTTCCAAGATTGAAGCTATCGTTCACGCAAAGGTTGAAGCACTCGATGCTAAGATCGAAGCACTCGATGCTAAGATCGCAACCGTTAAAACCGCTAAGACACGTAATGCCGCTGCTGCTGAAAAAGCAGAACTCGAGGCACTTCGCGATAAGGAAAGCAAGGTTGTTATCCGTTCGATTCTTACTTGTCATTCCAAGCACGGAATTTGTAAGAAGTGTTATGGTATTAACCTCGCTCTCGGTAAGCCCGTAACAGTTGGTGAGGCTGTTGGTATCATCGCTGCACAGTCCATCGGTGAACCCGGTACTCAGCTTACAATGAGAACCTTCCATACCGGTGGTATCGCCAGTACGGAAGATATTACTCAGGGTCTGCCGCGTGTTGAAGAACTTTTCGAAGCACGTACACCCAAGCACTGCGGTCTTATCAGTAAGATCAGCGGTCGCGTTCGTATCGTTGAAGAAAAGCGCAGCAATGTTATCGTGGTTACCAATGAGGAAGATGCTACCGAAATTAAGGAGCAGGTTCCGTTTGGCAGCCGTGTTCGCGTTCACGATGGCGATTATGTTAAGGCCGGAGATAAGCTTATCGACGGTGCTATAATCCCGAAGGATATCCTCGCAGTTCTCGGACCCGAGGCAGTTCAGGATTACATTATCGCTGAGATCCAGAGTGCTTATAGAACTCAGGGTGTTGATATCAACGATAAGCACATTGAGATTATAATCAGACAGATGATGAGAAAGCTCAAGATCACCGATCCGGGCAGCACTGATTTGCTTCCCGAGGCGACCTATGAGCGCGGCGAGGTTTATGCAGCTAACGATGCTATTATGGCAAGAATTGCTGCAGGCGAGACCGATCTGGTTCCCGCAACCTATGAGCCGACTCTCCTCGGTATCACCAAGGCATCCCTTGCTACCGAGTCGTTCTTATCCGCTGCATCCTTCCAGGAGACCACTCGCGTTCTTACCGATGCCGCTATCAAGGGCAAGGAAGACCCGCTCTTCGGTCTTAAGGAGAACGTTATCATTGGTAAGCTCGTTCCTGCCGGTACCGGTATGAAAGAGAATGAAATGAATTATTGCAAGCGCGATGAGGATATCGTTATAGATTAGTATTTTATTCCACGGGCAACATATATTTGTTGCCCGTGGAAGACAAACTTGGCTTTCTAAATAAGGAGGTACAAAGTTGTTTAAAACTAATATTGTATTTATGAGTGAGCACATGCAAATTTTTACTGATGCAAATTAATGCATCGGATAGTTTGTTTGTTGCTTTTTTTATTTAATCTGAAGGGTTGTTATTATGAAAAAAAGAATTGCATTTTTTCAAAATGAATTAACCGTGGGCGGTATTCAAAAATCGCTTATAAATTTACTGTCGAATTTTGATTACGATAAATTTGACGTTGATTTATATCTTTTTAACGATGAAAATTATTGGCAGAGCGAATTGCCTGAACAATTAAATATAAAGTATTTAAAGCCCGTTTCCAAGATTTGGTCCTTGCTTCCTTTTGCTTTTTCCAAGGCGTTTGTTAAGCCGAATTTTGGTGATTGCGGCGAATATGATTTGGCTATTGATTTCAACTCTTATCAGAATTCTTGCGCAGTAGGTGCCATAAAAATCCCCGCTAAGAGACGTGTTATGTGGATTCATAACGATGTTGAAATAAAGCTCAATAATGAATGGAAATATAAATTGCTTTGGACTATGTTTAAAGGCAAGTTTAAATACTATGATCAGTTTATTGCCGTATCGGAGGGGATAAAAGAGCCTTTCAGAAAAATGTCCGGTGTCAGTCAGGAAATTTCCTCCATACAGAACTATATCAGCATTAAGGAAATTGAAGAAAAACTTCAGCAAGAACCTGAAAACTTCAAGGTTGATGAGAGTAAATTCAATCTTGTAGCATTGGGAAGACTTTGTCATCAAAAAGGCTACGATATAATGCTGGATAAATTTTCTGAGGCGTTAAAGCAGAGGGAAGACCTGCGCCTTTATATTATCGGTGACGGCGAAGATCGTGCCGCTATTGAGGATAGAATAGCCGAATTAAAGTTAGATGATAAGGTTTATCTGCTTGGCAACCAGGCTAATCCTTTCTGCTACATGAAGCATATGGATGCGTTTATTTCCACCTCGAGATATGAGGGACAACCCTTGAATATTATGGAGGCCATGGCCGTAGGACTGCCTACCTATTGCACCAAAAATCTTGAGAAATATGCCAAGGGAATAGAGGGTTATGAAGATATCGTATCTGCGATAGTATCTGCAGAAAAGGTTGAGAAAAAACCCGATCCGCTCACTGAATATAACACTACCATTTTAAATTCTGTATACGCTTTGGCCGAATAGTTGCTTGAGTGTGATTTAGGAGAATATTATTATGAATAACAATGGAGTATTGAGCAAAGAAGGCAACAAAAAAGTAAGCATTTTTATATTTGCCCTTATAGTTGCTCAACCCCTGCTTGATGTTTTATCGTTTTTCTTGATAAAGGCTGATAAAACTGCATATACAACTATGCTGCGAATGGCTATGTTTGTTGCAATAATGTTTTTCGCTTTTATAATATCCGATAGAAAAAAGGTTTATTATATTTTTGGCGGCGTTGCGGGCGGATATTTTGTTTTGCACGCACTCAACTGCTTTAGAATAGGATATGTTTCGCCGATTGAAGATGCAGCAAATTTCTTTAGAACGATTCATACCCCGGCGTTATTAATTGCTTTTATCACTTTTTTCAAGAAACTTCACAATCCGATAAAGGTTATCAGCGCTGCGTTTTTCGTTAACGTTTGTGCTATTTGGTCGGTAATCGGCTTGTCGTACCTTGTTGGAATGCCGGAGTATACATATGGCTCGGTGTTGAAAATAGGCATAATGGGTTGGTTTGGTGTTCATAATGCACAGAGTTCCATTGTTATGCTCTTAATGCCTATAGCATTGCTGTTTGCTTACAGGTTAAGTAAGATTTTCTTTGTTGCGGCATGTGCTATTTGTTTTGGATTGTTGTTTGTCACCGGCACCAAGCTTACATTTTATTCAATTCTTATTGTTGCTCTGGGCTTTTTGGGCTTAATAATAATAAACTTTTTCACAACTGCAGAACCGCGTAAGAAATATGTCTTAACAAACGCAATACCAATTTTCGCATTATGCGCGGTTTTAGTTCTTACATTTGTGTTTATTGATGTTTCGCCCATGAAAAAACGCGAAAGCAGCCAAAGCGCTGCTTATAGCAATCAGCAGGAAATACTCAATAATACCCTTGCACAAACCAATCCTGAAGATCCTATTTATCCCGACAAACCTCAGGACGAGCTGACTGAAGCCGAAAAGGCTGAGGCTAAGCGTAAGAAACTTGAACGTTATGAAATTATCTATCGAGAGTTTAAAGGCGGTTATTTAAATGATCTAATTGATCATTTTGGAATTGAGCGTGTTGCTGAAAAATATAATTATTCGGTTTCTTCATCAGTTTTATTAGATACGCGTCTTAGAAAGAGAGTCTTTGCGAAACTTGTATGGGAAGAGAGCGACTTTTTAACTCGCTGCCTAGGCTATGAATATGCTAATCTGGTAACTGACGTTCGTATATACGATCTCGAAAATGATTTTCCTGCGTTGTTTTATCTTTCGGGATATGTAGGATTTGCAATTTACGGTTTGTTCATTGTATATTTTATCTACTTGATTTTAAAAGAACCCTTCAAGGATTTTAAAATGTTAATAAGTCTTGAGAGTGGGTTATTATGTGGAACATTCATATTGTTAATGGGTGCTGCACAATTTTCAGGTTATGTTCTACGAAGACCAAATGTTTCGATATATGCTTCACTTGTCTTAGCGTGCATATATGTGCTTTATAACCATGAGAAGGTGAAAAGATGAAAGCTGATAAACCTATAATTAGCGTTATTGTTCCTGTGTATAATGTTGAAA
This sequence comes from Acutalibacteraceae bacterium, assembly GCA_045655625.1. Taxonomy (GTDB): domain Bacteria; phylum Bacillota; class Clostridia; order Oscillospirales; family Acutalibacteraceae; genus SIG589. Next base: position 4,516 of record JAZOPP010000165.1, on the reverse strand, counting down.
AATATATACACAAATGCATTGATTCAATATTAGCGCAGGATTTTCAAGAGACAGAAATTATTATAGTCGATGATGGCTCTACTGATAGCAGCGGAAGCATTGTCGATGAGTATGCTAATCAATTTCCAGAAAAAATAATTGTTCTCCATCAGGAAAATTGTGGACAAGGTGAGGCCCGCAATAAAGGAATCGAGATTGCGCGTGGTGACTATATAATTTTTGTAGATAGTGATGATTATCTTGAGAAAAATGCGCTTACGATTCTTTTCAATGAAATAAATGATAGCAACAGTGAAATTGCTGTGTGTGGAATTCGTCGCGTTGATGAGATGGGAAACTATTTATCTAGTGAAATTGACACCGGATTTCCGCTTCACACCTGTATAAATATTAAGGAATGTAAAGGGGTAGTGGCTATATCTCCAAGTCCGTGTAATAAACTTATTAAAAAAACTCTTTTTACTGAAAACCGCATTACATTTCCTTCAAAAGTTTGGTATGAAGATTTTAGGACAATTCCAAAAGTTTTAGCTTTTGCAAAAACTATTTCTTTCACCGATGAATGTTTATATAATTATTTTCAACGCCCGGGTTCCACAATGAGAAATAGCAATACTGAACGCAATCATGAGATTATTGATGCAATGGAAGATCTAATGTCATTTTTCAAATCAAAGAATCTTCTTGATGTGTATGCTAGTGAGTTAGAATTTATGGCCATACGATCTGTTTTGTGGGATTCAACGGTCAGAATATTAAAAAACACAAGAAAGCATCCTGTTCTTAAAGATATCAGAACATATACACTGCAAAATTTCCCCAATGCTTTCGCCAATAAATATTTTGTGGACTTTATAAACGAAAAGAAACTTATACGGAGCATACTTCTTTTTTGTTTGAAAAACCGTTTTTATTGGGCTTTGTATTTAATTTTGAAAATAAAGGGGTAGTGTTATGGACAAACCTTTAATTAGTGTTATTGTTCCTGTATATAACGTTGAAAAATATATTCATAAATGTGTGGATTCCATATTACTTCAAGACTACCCGCTTTTTGAAATGATTATTGTTGATGATGGTTCTACCGATAAAAGTGGAGTGATTGCTGATGAATACGCTTCACAGTATTCTGATATAATTACTGTAATCCATCAAAAAAACGCCGGCCTTGGTGGTGCGCGTAATACAGGTATACATTCCGCTAAAGGGGAATATATAGCATTTATCGATAGTGATGATACAATTTCCCGTGAGTATTTATCCACGCTTTATAATGTTATTGAGAATACAGGCGCAGAAATTTCAGTTTGCAATATAGTTAGTATTTTACCAAACGGAGAACTTGGTGAAGTATATGGTGCAAACAATATGCAACTTAACGTTTTAGTTTCTGCAAAAGACAATGAAGAAGTTTTTACTGTAACGCCATCCGCATGCAACAAGTTATTTAAAAGATCATTATTTTTGGAAAACAACATTCTCTTTCCCCCAAAAGTTTGGTATGAGGATTTGCGGACGATATATAAATTATTTCCTGTTGCCAATGGTATCGCTTTCACCGATGAGCAACTTTATAACTATTTTGTTCGTGAAGGCTCCATAATGCATAATCCCAATATTGAGCGCAACCGAGAGATTATTGACGCTTTAAATGATTTGATTTCTTTTTATAAGTCAAAGAATATTTATGATGACTATTATGACGTTCTCGAATTTTTAACTATTCAACATGTTTTTTGGGAAACATCAGTGCGAATTTTAAAAACAACCAGTCATCATAAGTCATTGGGTGAGTTAAGAGAATTTACTTTTACAACATTTCCTAAAGCTTTTAAAAATAACAAATTTAAAGAGTTTGTTAATCGCAAGGGAATTAAGGGTAAAGTGATTTGTTGTTGCCTTAGATTTAAATTGTATTCTTTGTTGCATTTGATGCTAAAAAACTAATACGCAATTAAATAAAAATGCATTGACAAACTTGATTTTTTGTGATATTATCAATAATTGCTGGGGTATTATGGTTAACATAATATTCTGAAATATTTAGGATATTACGTGGGCGGACAAGTGTCTTCCTGCGAGATATTAATTTATAAATAGGAGGTGTAATATGCCAACCTTTAACCAGTTAGTGCGCAACGGCCGCGAAACTCTCGAGAAGAAGGCTAAGGCTCCTGCACTTTTAAAGAGCTTCAACTCTATGAAGCGCGTTCAGGTAGACCAGAATTCTCCCCAGAAGCGTGGTGTCTGCACAGCTGTTAAGACCTCGACTCCTAAGAAGCCGAACTCTGCTTTGCGTAAGATTGCAAGAGTACGTCTTTCGAACGGTATGGAAGTTTCTGCTTACATTCCGGGCGTTGGACACAACCTGCAGGAGCATAGCGTTGTTCTGATTCGTGGTGGTCGTGTTAAGGACCTTCCTGGTGTGCGTTATCACATCATCAGAGGAACCCTTGATACTCAGGGTGTTGCTAACAGAATGCAGAGCCGCTCTAAGTACGGCGCAAAGCGCCCGAAAGCCAGCGCAAAATAAGTTAAAGACGAATCAGCTGCAATATCAAGCAGCGTTAATATATATAATATATGTAACGCCCTGCTTGGTGCCACGGGATTTGTCACTCGAGTACCTATGATATCATAAATGTGAAGGAGGGAAGTGCAGTGCCAAGAAGAGGCTTTATCGCAAAACGCGATGTTTTGCCGGATCCACTGTATAATTCTAAAATTGTAACTCGCCTTATCAATAACATCATGCTTGATGGTAAGAAGGGCGTAGCCCAGAAGATCGTTTACGGAGCTTTCGACATTATTGCCGAGAAGACCGGTAAAGATCCGCTGGAGGTTTTTGAGCAGGCAATGGAAAACGTTATGCCCCAGCTCGAAGTTAAGGCTGTCCGTAAGGGCGGTGCTACCTATCAGGTACCCTTTGAGGTTCGTCCTGAGAGAAAGCAGACCTTAGGCCTTCGCTGGTTAACCAACTATAGCCGTGCTCGCTCTGAGGCCACAATGAAGGAGCGTCTCGCTAACGAGATCCTTGATGCTATCAACGGCATCGGCGGAGCTGCTAAGAAGCGTGACGATACTCATAAAATGGCTGAAGCTAATAAGGCTTTCGCTCATTACAGATGGTAATTACGAAACAAAATTAGTCTTTGCCGCATATGCGGCTTAAATGGAGGATAATATGCCAAGAAAGGTAAGTCTTGAAAAAACAAGAAATATTGGTATAATGGCCCACATTGACGCAGGTAAGACAACCACCACCGAGCGTATCCTGTTCTACACAGGTAAAACTCATAAGATCGGTGAAACCCATGACGGCGACGCCGTAATGGACTGGATGGCTCAGGAGCAGGAGAGAGGTATTACCATCACTTCTGCTGCTACCACTTGTTTCTGGAAGGACCATCGTGTCAATATTATCGATACACCCGGACACGTTGACTTCACCGTTGAAGTTCAGCGTTCTCTCCGCGTTCTTGACGGTTCTGTAACCGTTCTGTGCGCTAAGGGCGGTGTTGAGCCTCAGTCTGAGACCGTTTGGCGTCAGGCTGATGAATACAAGGTTCCCCGTATGATCTATGTTAATAAGATGGACATTATGGGTGCCGATTTCTACCGTGTTCTCGACATGGTTAAGGAACGCTTTAATTGTAATGCCGTTCCGATTCAGCTCCCGATCGGTGTTGAAAACACCTTCCGTGGCATTGTTGACCTTATCAACAATGATGCTGAAGTTTACTACGACGACCTTGGAAAAGACGTTCGTCGTGAGCCTATTCCGGATGATATGAAGGAGCTTGCTGAGAAATATCGTACTGCTCTTATCGAGTCTATCGTTGAGATGGATGAGGAGCTTATGGAGAAGTATTTTGAAGGCGAAGAGCCCACTGTTGAGCAGATGAAGAAAATCATCCGTAAGGCTACTATCGATAACGAAATGGTACCCGTTTGCTGCGGTACTTCTTATCGTAACAAGGGTGTTCAGCCCCTTCTCGATGCTATCGTTGATTTCATGCCCGCTCCGACCGACGTTGAAGCTATCAAGGGCGTAAATCCCGATACCGATGAGGAAGAGGTTAGACATTCTTCTGATAATGAGCCTTTTGCTGCTCTCGCATTCAAGATCGCTACCGACCCCTATGTTGGTAAGATCTGCTTCTTCCGTGTATATTCGGGATCGGTTGACTCCGGTACTGCCGTTTACAACTCGGTAAAGGGCAACAGAGAGCGTATGGGCCGTATCTTACAGATGCACGCTAACAGCCGTGAAGATATCGATACTTGCTATGCCGGTGATATCGCAGCTGCTGTTGGTCTCAAGAATACCACCACCGGTGATACTCTTTGTGATGAGAAGCATCCTGTAATTCTTGAATCTATGAACTTCCCGGATCCTGTTATTCGTGTTGCTATTGAACCGAAGACCAAGGCAGGTCAGGAGAAGATGGGTCTTGCTCTTGCAAAGCTTGCTGAAGAAGATCCTACCTTTAAGTGCTATACCGATGAGGAAACC
>JAZOPP010000164.1:0-1969 GCA_045655625.1 Acutalibacteraceae bacterium | reverse complement strand
TGCTTTAAATGGTTATATTGCTCTTTCCACTTTGCCTGAACGGAGGCAACGGGTGCAAACGTTAATGTGACGGGGAGTACCGTTTACGATAGCCTTAACACGCTTAACGTTGGGTTTCCAGGTTCTGTTAGTACGTCTGTGTGAGTGGGAAACCTTAATACCAAATGCAATTTCCTTGCTGCAGATTTCACATTTTGCCATGTGTCTGCACCTCCTTTAATTTGTCGATGGCCATACTATAATAGCAGAAAGGTTGTGAGAATGCAAGTGTTTTTTTAAAAAAAGACAATATTATATATTTTTCTTGAACGCGGCGCCAATATATTATATAATAAAATTTACAAAATAAAACAGATAAGTGGTGTTCATTTTGATTAAAGCAGTAATATTCGATTTGGACGGAACTATTGCAAATACGCTTTTGGATTTAACCGATGCGGTAAATTATGCACTCGATAAATTCTCGCTTCCCACACGTAGCGTTGAAGATGTAAAATCATTTGTCGGCAATGGTATGCGAAATCTTATTGAGCTTTCGAGCGGTATGGCTCCTGAGGGCGAAACCTTCGAGCAAATACTTTCAACCTTTAAGGCTCACTACGATATTCATTTTTGCGATAAAACCTACGCCTATGACGGTGTATGTGATTTGATAGCAGAGCTTAAAAGTCGCGGTATGAGGACTGCCGTTGTAACCAATAAGGATCAGGGCGTTTCGCGTATTATAGTTAATAACCTTTGCGGCAACGTTTTCGATATTATATGCGGCAAGCTCGACGGTGTTCCTGCCAAGCCCGATCCCACCAGCACCAAAATGGTAATTAAGGAACTTGGTGTTCACCCCGAGGAATGCGTATTTATAGGCGATTCCGATGTTGATGTTCTCACAGGCATCCGCAGTGGCGCCAACGCCGTGGGCGAGACCTGGGGCTTCCGCGATCGCGCTCTGCTCAAGAGCGTAGGTGCCAAGCATATTATCGACCATCCGCTTGAACTCTTAGAGGTAATTGATAAACTCAACAATGAATTATAAAGCAACCCGCGTAGCCTGCTATATCGGTTACATAGTTCAGGCAATAGTTAATAATTTTCTGCCGCTGCTTTTCGTTATGTTCAACACGTCGTATGGACTTAGCTATTCGCGCCTCGGCGCAATAGTTTTGCTCAATTTCAGCGTGCAGATAGCAACCGATCTCGCATCAATTAAAATAGTAAACCGTTTTGGCACCGCGCGTTCCGTTGTACTTGCTAACTTCCTGTGTGCAGCAGGTCTTGCCATGCTCGGGATCCTGCCAGAGCTTATCGGCAACGCCTTTATCGGCATATGCATATCAGTGCTGTTCTCAGCGGTAGGCGGTGGTCTTATCGAGGTGCTCGTTTCTCCGGTTATCGACCGTATCTCGGGCGACCGCGGCAAGGCATATATGTCGTTTTTGCACTCCTTCTATTGTTGGGGACAAATCCTTGTCGTAGTGCTCACCACCTGGGCAATTCTCGCCTTTGGTGAGGGATGCTGGAAAATGCTCGCATTTTTCTGGGCAGCAGTTCCGTTCTTTAACGGTTTTCTGTTCTCCCGCGTGCCTATAGTTGAGGATGAGCCCGCAGAACAGCGCACTCCGCTTCGCGATATAATCAAAACTAAAAGTTTTGTGTTCCTCGCCGTTATTATGTTTACGGCAGGTGCTTCCGAGCTTTCAATGTCGCAGTGGGCATCCACCTTTGCAGAGCAGGGCTTGGGCCTTTCCAAGTTCACGGGCGACCTTTTAGGTCCCTGCGCCTTTGCTTTCTTTATGGGCACGGGTCGAGTGCTCCATTCTTTTCTCCCTGAGCGTATCGGCATCCGCAGCGTGCTGCTTTTTTGCGGCTTTGTAACCCTCGGCTGCTATCTTTGCGCATCGCTGGTGGATAACAGCATAATCGCCGTTCTCGCTTGTGCGCTCTGCGGTCTCGGTGTCAGCGCAATGTGGCC
>JAZOPP010000163.1:0-2472 GCA_045655625.1 Acutalibacteraceae bacterium | reverse complement strand
ACTATATACTTTGAAAGATTAAATCCGCCCGCAAGTCCTTTCCTTGTTTTGTATTTTTATGGAGATGACCTTTAAAGTAAAATAACGCGCTAAATGCGGGGTAAAAATGCCCTTATTTGTCGTTGTTTTTTGGGTGTGCTGTGTGATATAATTGTTTCATAATTTTGCAAGGGAGATATAAAAATGAAAAAGTTTACAGCAATTTTACTCGCGCTTACTCTGATATTCACACTTGCCGCTTGCGGAACCGAAACCGTTGTTGTTGATAACACGGGTTCTTCCGAAACCGACACCGGCGATACCACAAGCAATACCACACCCGACACCGATGAGGTCTCGAGCAAAAACGATACTTCTTCGGATAAGGCTGATGACAAAAACGATAATAAAGAAGAGGACAAAAAGCCCGAAACCTCGAGCAAGGCTCCTACTTCGTCCAAAAATTCTCACACCCACAAATACACTTCCAAGGTTACCGCTGCTACCTGCACCGAAAAGGGCTACACCACCTATACCTGCGCCTGTGGCGACAGCTATAAAGGCAATGAAACCCCTGCAGGTCACAATTTTTCAGGATACGTTTGCCGTGTTTGCGGCGCCGCCAATAAGGAAGCCTCGCTTTCCTTCTTGGATGGAATTATTGAACAAAACGGCTATGACGGTGCTACTATGTCAAAGGAATACCGGGTAAATGACGGCATTGTCCTTGTTCGCGATTATTATACTAATATCCTCGTAAGAAAGAGCGGTTTTAAGGGTAGTGATAAATATGAATACGAAATAAACCTTACCAAAGAGACCTTTAAGGTTACCATTGCAGGCAAGAGCGCAAATGGAAAGCTTGATTTTGCTTCATTCACCAAGACCTCTAAGGTTTCAGCAAAGGCTGATTTCGTTGATGCCGCAAGTGAAGCCATCCATTCCCTGCTTGCAGATACCATTAGCGATTTCAAGGCAGCAAACATAAATCTGAAACTGGCTGATTTTGGATTTAAGGTATATTAAAAAATAAAAACCGAACGGATATCCGTTCGGTTTTTTCATTTCTATGCGTCGCGGGCGCCGCACCCTACGATATTTTGCACTGTGTTCCATCGTGCTTAATTTCGTAATTATCTTTTATGATTAAATCTTCGATAAACACGAATTCATAACCCTGGTCTTTTAAGGCTTTAAGTATTGTCGGCAGGGCTTCGGGAGTGTGGTCGGCATCGTTGTGAAACAGCACAATACTGCCGTTTTTCACCTTGCTTATCACGCGCTGAGAGATGCTCTGCGGTGTGGCTGTATCCTTCCAATCAAGGGAGTCAACGTCCCACTGAATTGTATACATTTTCGCCTGCTCAACCGCCTTTATGGTGGAGTTGTTATAGTCGCCGTAAGGCGGGCGGAAAAGGCAGGGTTCATAGCCTGTTATACTCTTTATTTTATCGTTGCACGCCGCAAGCTCGGACTGCATTTGTGCCGCTGAGAGTTTGGTCATATATGGGTGCGAATTTGAGTGGTTTCCTATTTTATGCCCTGCTTCGTGCAGTTGTTTTACCGACTCGGGGTATTTATCGACCCATGCTCCTACCACGAAAAAAGTTGCCGGAACCTCATATTCGGCGAGAATATTTATAAGCTCCTCTGTATCATCATTTCCCCAAGCCGCATCAAAAGATATTGCTACCTTTTTTTCTTCACATTCCACGCAGTAAATAGGCAGTAATCTGTCCTCACGAGCGAAGACCCTGACCGATCCGATAACGGCGATGGCAAGCGCTAAAAAGGCGCAAAGTCCCAAAATGATTTGACGTTTTGATATTATTATATATTTCAAGCTAACGCCCCCTTTATACTGTTCTAAACATATGCAAGTCGGCTTGGACTATATAACAAAAAACACCCCGCAGGGTGCTTTTTATTATCTCATAGATTCGATAAAAATCTGGGCAAACATTCTGCCGCTGAAATCCATCATATGATTGATATTGTTTTCAAGGCGATCAAGCGGATGCTTGCACTTTGCAATATCGAACGAAAAGCTCGTGAGGTTGATAGTGGCGCAGTTTTTGCGCTCCAGACAAATCTCGGTGAGCATTTTTTCATATTCAAGAAAAACCTCGGTGGGATAGCAGGCGGCATCGGTATTGCAGATATGCGGCGAAACAAGCACGCAGGCTGTATCGGGGTTGCCGTTTTCATCACTGCGAATTTTATCGATTATCTCAAGATTGTGCTTTTTATAGGTTGCAGCACTCGCGCCGCCGCACAAATCATTAACACCATAGCCGAGAAAAATGATATCGGGGCGATTTTTGGCAAGCCTTAAGCGAGCAGAGAGATGCTCGGATGCCCATCTCGCATCAACGCCGCCCATAGAAATATTATCAACGTTAATTGTGGCGGCAGGATACATTTTTCTGAGCACCGAGATAAACATATCAAACCACGGCGGTGAATAGGGCGGCACATTAAGGCCAACTGTAT
>JAZOPP010000162.1:0-5274 GCA_045655625.1 Acutalibacteraceae bacterium | reverse complement strand
AAACATAGAAAAGGTCTAACTTGCCACCCTTGCGTTCGAAGCCAGTAAAGTCAGCATCAACAAATGTACGTGTAATTTCACGTGCACGGTCGGGACGGAAGTTGAAGAAGATAACACTGTCGCCGGTTTTAATTCTTTCGGTACCTTCAATAACGGTGGGGAGAACAAACTCATCGGTAATGTGCTTGCCGTCGCCGTCAATTTCCTCATAAGATGCTCTAACCGCTGCCTCGGCATCGGTGGTGATAACACCCTCGCCGTAAACAAGGGCGGCATAGGCTTTGCCCACTCTATCCCAGCGGTTGTCACGGTCCATTCCATAAAAACGGCCCATAACGGTGGCGATTTTGCCAACGCCGATTCTTGCCAGTTCCTTATTTAATGCGGCAATGAAATCAGCGGCAGAGGCAGGGGGAACATCGCGACCGTCAAGGAGAGCGTGAATGTAAACTTCACTAATTCCTTGGCGCTTTGCAAATTCCACAAGGGCCACAAGGTGGTCAAAGTGGGAGTGAACACCGCCGTCGGAAAGAAGACCCATAAGGTGAAGAGCACTATTATTCTTTTTACAGTTTTCAGCAGCTGCTAAAAAAGCCTCATTTGAATAAAAGGTTTCATCCTTAACAGCCTTTGTAATGCGGGTGAGTTCCTGATAAACAACTCTTCCTGCGCCAATGTTGGTGTGACCCACCTCGCTGTTGCCCATTTGACCGTCGGGAAGACCTACATCCATTCCCGAAGCGCCGATTTTGGTGGTGGGGCAATTTGCAAAAATGTCATCAAGGCAGGGTGTTTTAGCGGCGTGAATGGCGTTAACCTCTTTGTTTTCGTTAAAGCCAAAGCCGTCCATAATTGTTAAAACAACAGGTTTTTTCATATTTCGTGTCATCCTTATTTAGAAGCGGCTTTTACGATGATTGAGAAATCCTCAGCCTTAAGGGAAGCGCCGCCGATAAGACCGCCGTCAACATTGATTTTATCAAGAAGCTCGTCGGCATTTTTTGCGTTCATAGAACCGCCATACTGAATGGTAACGGTGTCGGCAACCTCTTTGCCGTAAACCTCGGCAAGAGCCTCACGAACGAAGCCGTTGCCCTCATCTGCCTGCTCGGCAGTTGCGGTAACGCCTGTGCCGATTGCCCAAACGGGCTCATAAGCGATAATAACATTTTTAAGCTGCTCTTTAGTTACATTTGTAAGAGCCATTTTGGTTTGGAACTTAAGGAGAGTTTCGGTATAGCCAAGCTCTCTTTGCTCTAATGTTTCACCAACGCAAACAATGGCGGTGAGGCCTGCGTTTAAAGCGGCAAGAGTGCGAAGATTCACAGTTTGGTCGGTTTCACCGAAATACTGTCTTCTCTCACTGTGGCCGATAACAACATATTTAACACCGCAGGCGGTGAGCATTTCGGCAGAAATTTCGCCTGTGTAGGCGCCGTTTGCCTTAAAATGCACATTCTCTGCACCGATTTCAATGTTAGAGCCCTTTGCAGCCTCAACTGCAGCGGCAATGTCAACAAAGGGAACGCAAAGAACAACCTTGCAGTCAGCGCCTTCAACTAAAGGCTTCATTTCGTTAATGAGTGCACCAGCCTCTGCGGGGGTTTTGTTCATTTTCCAGTTACCTGCGATAACTGCGTTTCTTTTTGCTTTGTCCATTTTTATTTCTCCTTTTTATTACATATTATTACATAAATGTAGGGGCGTTAAGTGCGCCCCTACCGATTTACAATGTTTATTCCTTATTTATCGTTAAGAGCCACGATGCCGGGAAGTGCCTTGCCCTCAAGGAACTCAAGGGAAGCGCCGCCGCCTGTGGAGATGTGGGTCATCTTATCGCCGAAGCCCATGGTGTTAACAGCTGCAGCAGAGTCGCCACCGCCGATAACGGTTACAGCATCGGTGTCGGCAAGAGCCTGAGCCACTGCCAAGGTGCCCTTTGCAAGAACGGGGTTCTCGAACACGCCCATAGGACCGTTCCAAACAACGGTTTTAGCGTTCTTAACCTCGTTTGCATAAAGCTCGGCTGTTTTGGTGCCGATGTCAAGGCTCATCATATCAGCAGGAATCTTATCAGCATCAACAACATCGATTTCAATAGGTGCATCGATGGGGTCGGGGAAGGATTTAGCAATTGCGCAGTCAACAGGGAGAAGAATCTTAACGCCCTTGGCTGCTGCCTTTTCCATCATTTCGCGGCAATAGTCAATTTTGGTTTCGTCAATTAAAGAGGTGCCAACGCCATAGCCCTTTGCAGCAAGGAAGGTGTAAGCCATACCGCCGCCGATGATAAGGGTGTCAGCCTTGGTTAAAAGGTTTTCGATAACGGGCAGCTTGCTGTCAACCTTTGCGCCGCCTAAGATGCAAACGAAGGGACGTGCCGGGTCTTCAACTGCGCTGCCTAAATACTTAAGCTCTTTGCCGATGAGGTAGCCTGCAACGGATTCCTCAACGTATTCGGTAACACCAACGGTGGAGCAATGTGCGCGGTGAGCGGTGCCGAATGCATCGTTTACGAAAACGTCTGCGAGTTCGCCGAGCTCCTTGCTGAATGCTTCGCCGTTCTTGGTTTCTTCTGCTCTGTAGCGGGTGTTCTGGAGGAGAACAACGTCGCCATCGTTCATAGCTGCGATTGCTGCCTTTGCATTCTCGCCTACAACGTTATCGTCAGCAGCGAAAACAACCTCTTTGCCGAGCTTCTCGGAAAGACGTGCTGCAACGGGTGCGAGGCTGAGCTCAGGCTTGGGCTCTCCCTTCGGCTTGCCGAGGTGGGAGCAGAGGATAACCTTGCCGCCATCAGCTATTAACTTCTCGATGGTGGGGAGAGCTGCGTTGATGCGGTTTTCATCGGTGATAACGCCGTTTTTAAGCGGAACGTTAAAATCGCAACGAACCAGAACGCGCTTGCCCTTTACGTTAATGTCGTCAACTGTTTTTTTGTTAAGTACTGCCATTTAAAACACTCCTTAAAAAAGATTGTTAAATTTACCACATATTATTTTACCACAAATTTAACTTTTTTCAACACAAAATATTTAATTTAATCCCAACTGTAATTGTGTAAATTCCCGAAATTTTGCAGTTCGGGATAGCTCCACTGGCGCAGTGTTTCATAAACCGCCACCGCGACGGTGTTAGAAAGGTTCAAGCTTCGTGCATCACCTATCATCGGCAGGCGGACACAGCGCTCGGGGAAACGCAGCAGCAGTTCCTCGGGCAGACCCTTGGTTTCCTTGCCGAAAAAGAGATAGCAGCCATCGGGATATTCAATATCGGAATAAACGTGGCGCGCCTTGGTGGTGAAGAAGAAAAATTCGCCCTCGTTTTTAGAAAAGAAATCATCTAAATTTTCATAATAGGTTATATCGAGGAAATGCCAATAATCCAGCCCTGCGCGCTTGAGTTTTTTATCATCCACCGTAAATCCCATGGGACCCACGAGATGGAGCCTTGCGCCCGTAGCGGCACAGGTTCGCGCAACGTTGCCTGCGTTTTGCGGAATTTCGGGCTCAACCATTACAATATTTATTATTGCCAAAATTACACCTTGCTTTCCAGAAATTCGGCATTGCCGCTTATTTTAAGTTCACCATAATAGGCGGGAACGAATGCACATTCGCCTTTAGCGAGGTGAACGCCGTCGAGCTCTGCCTCGCCCTCGGTGCAGAGGTATGCCGCGAAGCTATCGCTGCCGACCGAGAGGGTTTTCTCCCCGTTTATTTTGTGGCGAACCACCGTGAAATATTTGCAGGAAGCCAGGGTATCATCCTGCGGAGCGCCGAATGCATATTCGGGCGGAGTTGTTTTGGTAACGGCGAGCGCCTTTTCAACGTGAAGCTCGCGCGGTTTGCCGTCGGCGCCTACCCTGCCGTAATCATAAACGCGGTAGGTGCAGTTGGAGTTTTGCTGAATTTCGGCTATAAGTATTCCCTCGCCTATTGCGTGGATGGTGCCCGAATCGATAAAGAAGCAGTCGCCCTTTTTAACCGAAACACGATTAAGCACCTCAAGTAGGGTATTATTCTTTATGCGCTCGGCGAATTCCTCGCGGCTGATTTCGCGGCTGAAGCCATAATAAAGGCTCGCGCCCTCATCACAATCGACTATATACCACATTTCGGTTTTGCCGAACTGGTTTTCTTCCCGAAGAGCATATTCATCGCTTGGATGGACCTGAATCGAGAGCGGCTTTTGCGCATCGATGAGCTTTATGAGTATCGGAAAGAACGGAAAAGCAGAGCCCTTGGTGCCAAGGCATTCCTCGCCCAGCTCCTCGATTATTTCGCAGAGCGGCACTCCATCGGCGATGGAGGGACCGTCGGGGTGGCAGGAGAGCACCCAAGCCTCGGCTATTTTATCGAGGTCGCTTTCCATTTTAAACTCGGTTTTAAGACGATTTCCGCCCCAGAGATAATCCTTGAGTGCGGGTGTGAGCTTGATAGGCCGCATAGCGCTCCTCCTGATTTGATAAATATAATATTATTATAGAACAACCAAATGCTTTTCGCAATATTAAAATAGAAAACGGGTTGTGTTTTTTGGCTTTTTGTGGTATTATTTTTTTAAAGTTTTAAGCGAAGAGGAATTCTCAATGAAAAAGAACAAAAACATTCTGCTGCAGATGCATCGCTATGAGGCTAAAGCGGGCATTGGCCGCACCTCGGTTGACCACAGCCTCGGCACCACCGCCAAATGGGTTTATTATATTTCGGCTGTTTGGGCAAGCCTTATGCACCTGCTTTATTTTTTAAGCGTTTACGTTCAGCGCGGCCACACCCTCGATGCGCAGGACGGCAAGGATATGTCGATACTGTTTGAGGATTACGTTGCCGCAACCTCCAGCAGCCTTGCGTTGGTTGGCTTTTTATCGGCGCTTATTATAATCGGCGCGGTATTTTTAAAGCTCCACCTTTATATCTACGCCGCAGCCTTAAATGTTGTGCCGGCAGTTATTCTCATTTTCCATTTCAAGACCCGAATGTCGGACCTTTTTGCGGTTAGCAGCGGCATTCCGCTTTCTTATATTGTAAGACACCTGGCACCACTTGTGCTGATTATTTTATCCTCTGTCTGCTTTTGCGTTATCGGAATTTTATATAACATTTCCGAGAACCGCGCTTATGAAAAGTTTGTTGGCAAGATTTATGAGCAGCACCCTGACCGCTTCGGCAAGATGACCGATGAGGAATGGAACGAATTTTTAGATACCTACGAGATGCCCTCCAAAAAAGAAGCCAAACGCGCGCGCCGCGAAAAGGGCAAAAAAAGCGAAAA
>JAZOPP010000161.1:0-8922 GCA_045655625.1 Acutalibacteraceae bacterium | reverse complement strand
CGTGCGTATGGTGCGTGCTCCGTCGGTCATCTTGCTTTGGATAAATACGCGGTTTTTATCCTCATCCTTGAAGAGAAAACCATCTAAAATGGCCTCCTTTTCTTTGGGAGAGCCGTGCACCACGGCAAGATAAAACTTATCCATCTCGCGATATTTTATCTTATCGCATAAAATTCTCAGTGCCTCGGCGTTCTTAGCCGCTATAACAATGCCACCGGTGTTGCGGTCAATGCGGTTGGCAAGTGCGGGCTTGAAGCTTAACTCATTTTCAGGGTCGTATTCGCCCTTTTCGTATAAATACCGCTGAATGCGCGTTATAAGCGTGTCAGAGTATTCGTTTTCATCAGGGTGTGATAAAAGTCCCTGCTTCTTATCGGCAAGCAGAATGTTTTCATCCTCGTAGATTATATCAATATTCTTGGAAGCCGACATAAAATCGAGTTTTTTCTCCACAGGCGCGAAAAATTCATCGTTTATATAGGCGTCAACCACGCTGCCTTCTAAAAGCCTTGTGCTGATTTCGGCGCGTTTGCCGTCCACCTTGATGCGTTTGAGCCTGATATATTTATACATAAGCGATTTCGGCAGGGCAGGCATAGCCTTGGTTATAAACTTGTCAAGCCGCTGTCCGGCATCGTTTTTTCCAATTGTGAAACTTCTCATTTTTTCACCTCAAAAACTATTGTAGCACAAAATTCCAAAAAAAGAAAGGGTGTGCAGTAATGCCAAAAGAAAATAAAGAAGCCGAGCTGCACAAGGGTCATAGAAAGCGTATGCGTGCTCAGCTGTTTTCGGGCGATATAAACGAAAATACTCCACCCCACGTTCTGCTTGAGATGCTGCTTTATCACTCTATCCCTCAGGGCGATACCAATCCGCTTGCCCACCGTCTTATCAACCGCTTTGGCAGCCTTAACGCCGTTTTATCGGCATCCAAGGATGAACTGATGAAGGTAGAGGGTGTTGGTGAATGCACCGCCTCCCTTATTAAGCTGCTCACACCCATCACAAGAGCCAGCATCCTTGAAAATATTAGCAAGGTCGAGGAACTGCACAATTCCGATGAAATAGGCAGATATCTTTTAAAACGCTATGCATTTTGCAGGGAAGAGATAGTATCTCTTTTGTGCTTGAGACCAAACGGCAGACTGCTTGCCTTCGAGCAACTCGCCGAGGGCGACATTGCAAGCGTGGGTGTCAGTGCCCGAAACATTCTCGAAAAGGCAATAAAGCACGGCGCTTCAGTCGTAATTCTCGCTCATAATCATCCGGGCGGTATGGCTTTGCCGTCAGCCGTGGATATCGAAATAACCAAGGGCCTCAGCCACACTCTGCGTCAGGTCGGCGTTCATCTTGCCGACCATATAGTTCTCACCGATAACGATTACGTGAGTATGGCTCAATCTGCCGAATATAAAAAGTTTTTCTAAGGGAGGAAGCATAAATGAATTATAGCAGCGCCGTTTTTGAGGCAGCATTCGGAACCGCGGCTCAGATGCCGCCGTCCTCCTGCACCGAGATATGCTTTGCAGGCCGTTCCAACGTTGGAAAATCTTCCCTTATAAATAAAGTGCTGGGCAGAAAAAATCTTGCCCGCGTCAGCACCCGTCCGGGCAAAACCGTAACCATAAACTTCTATAAGCTTGATGGCATCCGCCTTGTTGATTTGCCGGGTTATGGCTATGCCAAGGTGAACGATAAGGAAAAACTTCGCTGGGCGGACCTTATGGAAACCTATTTCGGCAGCGGCAGAGATATAAAAATGACCTTCCAGCTCATCGATATGCGCCACGAGCCCTCGCAGTTCGACCTTGATATGATAGATTTCCTCAAGCAGACCGAAACCCCCTTCACCGTAGTGCTCACCAAGAGCGATAAGCTCAATAAAACCGAGTATAACGATGCCTGCGCCCGTATGCGCGAAACGCTGGGAACCGATGCGTTCATTCCGTTCTCCGCGCTAAACGGTGATGGTGTTGAGGCGCTGCGCAAGGTGATAGAAGAGGTGTCGAAATAATGGGCGAGAAAAAGTGCGTTCTGCGCGCGGCTGCAAAGGTAAACCTTGTGCTCTCGGTGCCCGAAAAACGCGAGGATGGCTACCACGAAATATCAACCGTTATGCAAACGGTGGGAATATTCGATAAACTCACCATAAAAACCTCCAAAGGTATCACTGTCACCTCGGATAAATCCCCCTGCGGCGAGGACAATATCTGCTATAAAGCAGCTTCATTTTTTAAGGATTGCGGCGGCGCTGATATCCATATCGAAAAGGGTATTCCCATGCTATCGGGTCTTGGCGGAGGCTCTGCCGATGGTGCAGCAGTTCTGCTCGCTTTAAATAAGCTTTATGGCGAGCCGTTCGGCAGGGAAGAGCTCACCCGCATGGCTATGACCCTCGGGTCGGACGTTCCGTTCTTTATAGCGGGCGGCACTGCGCTTATCGAGGGTAAGGGCGATAAAATAACCCCCTGCGCCGATTATAGCGCGCATATGGTGCTCATCAAGCACGACAAAAAGCAGTCAACCGGACAAATGTACGCCGAGCTCGATGAAGGCGGCCTTGCCGACCGTCGCGAAAAGGTATATAGCTTTTGCGAAGCTCTGGAAAAGGGCAAGAAGAATAAATTCTTTAACGATTTTGAGAGCGTTTTCGCCTGCCGCGATATTAAAAACGCACTTATGATATGCGGCGCGGAGGATGCCTGTCTTTCGGGCAGCGGTCCCACCGTGTTCGGTGTGTTCCCCGATGAGAACAGCGCGCGCAAATGCGCCGAAAAGCTTGCGATGGGTTATGATGAAGTGTATTATTGTCCCACCGTAAAAACTGCCGTAATATTTGAATAAAAAATTTTCCTCCCGTCAATCATTGTGTTGACAGGAGGATTTTTTATGAACAAAATCAAGATACTTAATATTTCACTGGCAATAGCATTCATTTTTTCTATTCTTTTATCATTCGTAACCTTTGAGGCGCGCTGTAATGACCTGCGTGAGAACGTTTTTCGCTTGCATATTCTCGCAAACTCCGATAGCGCCGAGGACCAGTCCCTCAAAATCGCCGTGCGCGATGCCATATTAGCCGAAAGCGAAACGCTTTTTTCCGATACGCAAAGTCTGGATGATGCCATTCTCACCACCCAAAAAGCCTTGCCGCAGATAAAGCGCATAGCCGAAAGGGTTATAGCCGAAGAGGGGTATTCCTATAACGTTAAAGTATCTATAAGCAATTCGTTTTTCGATACCCGCGTTTATGAGGATTTCGTGCTCCCCGCAGGCGAATATGAGGCACTCAAGGTCGAGATAGGGGAGGCGAAGGGCAAAAACTGGTGGTGTGTGCTTTTTCCGAGCATTTGTGTAGGTTCCGCAGGCGACCTCTCGGACGCAGTAGACAATAAATCGGCGCAGGTTGCGAAAAATCCCAAGAAATATACCGTTCGTTTTAAGATAGTGGAATGGTATGAAACCATAAAGCGCAAAATATTTTAAATCTTTTTTAAAATTTTTCTTGCAATTTGCGCTTTGTTGTGTTATCATCTGTATGTTATCGAGATTTGAAAGGGGTGACGGTATGAAACAGGGTGTTCATCCGCAGTATGAAAAGGTAGTAGTTAAGTGTGCTTGCGGCGCTGAATTTGAAACCAGATCGACCAAGCAGAATATTCGTTTAGACATCTGCTCTAAATGTCATCCGTTCTTCACCGGCAGACAGAAGCTGGTAGATACAGGTGGCCGTGTTGATCGTTTCAAGAAGCGTTTCGGCATGACAGAAAACTAATGCTAAAATACCGCATCCGTTTGGGTGCGGTATTATTTTTTAAAGGAAAAACGTGGGGGATTTTCTCCCTATGGACTATGTTACTGTAAGGAGGCGGCAAAATGAATTCATATGTAACCATAAGCGGCGAGGCAGCAGGCGAAATTTCGGTTGAGCGTTCTCGCTTTATCGCCGCCGCAATACACATAGATAACGAGCAACAAGCGCTCGATTTCATAGCGCAGAAAAAAGCGCAGTATCACGATGCCAAGCATAATTGCTTCGCCTATATCCTGCGTGACGGTATATCCCGCTTTTCGGATGATGGCGAGCCTCATTCCACCGCAGGCAAGCCTATGCTTGAGGTAATCGAGGGCGAAAAGCTATACGATGTTTGCGTGGTTGTAACGCGCTATTTCGGCGGCGTTCTGCTCGGCACGGGTGGCCTTGTGCGTGCCTATTCCGCTGCCACCAAGGCGGCGCTCGAAAACGCTGTGCGCCTGCAGCTTGAACGTTGCCTCGAATATAAAATCAGCTGCGCCTATCCCGATTTCGATTATCTTTCCAAAATAATAGCGAGATACGGCTCTGTCATCTCCTCCGATTTCACCGATAAGGTCGAAATCACCGCCGCAATAAAAGCCGAAATATCCGCTGAATTTGAAGAAAATCTCGAAAAAACCTTCCTAACCCGTGTGGAAAAAGAGGTTTTGGGAGAAAAAATACTTCCCGTTTAAAATTTTTTCAAAAAAATAAAGTAATTTAGCAAAAAAAAACTAATAACATAATTAAAGGGGTGAATGCTATGTCAACTATCAGAGAAACCACCGAGCGCATCGAACGCGAAACTCTCTCTCCTCGTGCCTGCCTTGCACAAAACAGTCTCGGCAGAGAGGTAGCAGAAGAGGCTTGCACACTCAGAACCGCATTCCAGCGCGACCGTGACAGAATCATCCACTGCAAAGCATTCCGCCGCCTTAAGCATAAAACTCAGGTTTTTTTGGCACCCGAGTCGGACCATTATCGAACCCGCTTGACCCATACGCTCGAGGTATCGCAGATTGCGCGCACCATCGCCCGTTCACTCCGCCTGAATGAAGACCTCACCGAGGCTATCGCCCTCGGTCACGATTTAGGTCACACCCCGTTCGGCCATGCAGGCGAGCGTGCACTCGATAAAATCAGCGGTCACTTCACCCATTTTGAGCAGAGTGTTCGCGTTTGCCGCTATTTGGAGCGCGAGGGCAGGGGACTCAACCTCACAAGCGAGGTGCTCGATGGTATCCTCCATCACACACGCGGTCAGCAGCCGCGCACGCTTGAGGGTCAAATAGTCCGCATAGCCGATAAAATAGCCTACATAAACCATGATATTGATGATGCCGTTCGCGCAGGAATTATCAGCGCTTCCGATCTGCCGAGCCACGTTGTAAAAGTTTTGGGCGACAGTAAAAGCGCGCGTATCAACTCAATGGTCACCGCAGTTATAAACAATAGCCGCGATGAAATAAAAATGGATGAGGAAACCTCGGCATATTTCGATGATTTGCACGATTTTCTTTTCTCCGCCGTATATACCAACAAAAAGGCAAAGGGCGAGGAAAGCAAGGTCGATGGCATCCTAACCACACTTTATGCGCATTTCGCAGCCCACCCCGAAAAGCTTCGCGGTGAATATGCTGCAGTGCTTGAGCGCGAGGGCGTGGAACGCGCCGTGCTCGATTATGTTTCGGGAATGACCGATCATTACGCGATAACCGCGTTTTCGGATATTTGTATCCCGAAATGCTGGGAGGTGTAGTCTTTGGCGAGCCTACCTGAAGATATAAAAATGGAAATTAAATACCGCAACGATATCGAATCTGTTATCTCGCAGTACGTTAACTTAAAGCGCAGGGGCAAAAACCTTGTGGGACTTTGTCCGTTCCACAACGAAAAAACCCCGTCGTTCACGGTCTATCCCGAAAACGGCTCGTTTTATTGCTTCGGCTGCGGCCAGGGCGGCGACGTTATAACCTTCGTCAGCCAGATAGAAAAACTTGATTATATCGAGGCGGTCAAGCTCCTTGCCGAGCGTTCGGGCATCACTATCCCCGAGAGCGGCTATGATAATTCAATGCAGGAGCTTAAAAACCGAATATATGAAATAAACCGCGAAACCGCGCGATTCTATTATTCTTATTTAATGTCGCCGGGCGGAAAATGGGCGCTCGATTATCTGCACGGCAGGGGACTGAGCGACGCCACCATAAAACGCTTTGGCCTTGGCGCCGCGCCCGATGGATGGGATTTGCTCATAAAACACCTTAAAAACAAGGGCTTTAGCATCCCTGATATGCTTGAAGCAAACGTAATAACCAAGAGCTCCCGCGGCAGTTATTTTGACCGTTTCCGCAATCGCGTAATGTTCCCCGTGTTTAATCTGCGCGGCAACGTAATCGCATTTAGCGGACGAGCCCGTCCCGACGACCCCAAAGCCGTCGGCAAATACGTTAACACGCAGGATACCCCCGTTTATAAAAAGAGTCAGCATCTGTTTGCACTCAATTTTGCAAAAAACGACTGTGCCGACCGCGTTATTCTCGTTGAGGGTAATATGGACGTTATAAGCCTCCATCAGGCAGGCTTTACCAATGCGGTAGCAGCACTGGGAACCGCCTTCGGTGCTGAGCAGGTCAAGCTGCTCTCGCGTTACACAAAGGAAATCGTTGTAACGATGGATGCCGATGAGGCAGGGCAGAAGGCAACACGCCGCACCATCGAGGAGCTTAAGGATAGCGGCATAAATATCCGAGTTCTGGTCATCCCCGAGGGTAAGGACCCTGATGAATATATAAAGAAATACGGTGCAGCAAAATTCCGTATGCTGCTTGATGGCGCAGTAAGCGATATCGAGTATAAGCTGCTCACCGCCGCAAACGATATCGACGTAACGACCGATAATGGTCGCCTGCAGTATTTAAAGCGCGCGTCAGAGATTTTAGCTGCGGTGCACGATAAGCTCACCGTTGACCTTTATGCAGGTCGCCTCTCCGAGAAATACGGCGTATCTAAAGCCGCGCTTATGTCGCAGGTGGAGGATATAAGAAAGAAAAACTATCGCGTCGAGAAAAAACGCGAGTTCGACCGCATAGTATCTCCGCGATACGAAAGCGGCGATATTAACCCCGATCGAAGGCGCTATCCAAGGGCATCCAAAGCAGAGGAAAGCGTTATAGCCATTTTGCTCTCACATCCCGATCTTTATAACGTGGTAAGCGAGAGATTAAATGCGGAACAATTCCTCACGGCGCTTAATAAGCGCATCTATGCCGAGATATGCGAGCTGCTTGATTCGGGTCGTCCCAGCGTTGATATAACGCTTTTGGGCGAGCGTTTCACACCTGCCGAGCTCGGATATATCGTATCGCTGCAAAACGGCGTATTAGCCGAAAAAAACGCGAAAACGGTATTAAATGATTGCATTAAGGTAATATTAGAAGAGAATATGGCGGCATCTGCCGAGCCTGATAAGGACCTCTCAACCGAGGACTGGGCGGCAAAAATGCAGCAGATAGCCAAAAACAAAAAGGGAGATAAATAATGGGTAAGGAAACTAAAAAGGAAGCCGCAGTATTAGCGGAGGAAAAAGAAAAAAAGGTAGTTGAGCAGGAACCCGAGGAGCGAGATTTTGATGATTTCACCCCTCCCGATGACCTCGATGAACTCACAACCGAACCCCCGCTTCTCGATATCGATTTCGATAAAGAGCCTACTGAGGAGGATTTAAAGCTTGAGGAGCTCGATGCCGATCAGCTTGAGGACGTAACGCTCGAAAACACCTCGCTTGATGACCCGGTTAAGGTCTATCTGCGCGAAATCGGCCGTGTTCCGCTGCTCTCCACCGATGAGGAAATCAAGCTTGCAGAAAAGATTTCCGATGGTGATGAATATGCAAAGCAACGCTTAACCGAAGCAAACCTGCGTCTTGTTGTTAGTATCGCCAAGAAATACGTTGGTCGCGGAATGCACTTCC
Organism: Acutalibacteraceae bacterium; assembly: GCA_045655625.1. Classification (GTDB taxonomy): domain Bacteria; phylum Bacillota; class Clostridia; order Oscillospirales; family Acutalibacteraceae; genus SIG589. The sequence continues at coordinate 1,150 of JAZOPP010000161.1, read as the reverse complement.
TCGATCTTATCCAGGAGGGTAACGTTGGTCTTATCAAGGCAGTTGATAAGTTCGATTACACCAAGGGCTTCAAGTTCTCAACCTATGCAACCTGGTGGATTCGTCAGGCAATAACCCGTGCCATTGCCGATCAGGCACGTACCATCCGTATTCCCGTTCACATGGTTGAAACCATCAACCGCTTAAAGAAAATCCAGAGTCAGCTTCTCCACGAAAACGGCTACGAGCCAAGCGAGGAGCTCATCGCCGAGAAGATGAATCTACCCGTTGAGCGTGTTCGCGAGATCATGCGCGTGGCTCAGGAGCCTGTATCCATGGAAACCCCCATTGGCCCCGAGGAGGATAGCCGCCTTATGGACTTTATCCGTGATGAGGATGCATTAGCACCCGACGAGGCAGCACTCAAGGCCATTACCAACGAGGATATCGATAGCGTTCTGCGCACCCTCACCTCGCGTGAAGAGGCAGTTATCCGCCTGCGTTTTGGCCTGCAGGATGGCCGTTGCCACACCCTCGAGGAGGTAGGCAGCGAGTTCAACGTAACCCGTGAGCGTATCCGCCAGATTGAGGCAAAGGCTCTGCGTAAGCTTCGCCATCCCGTTCGCAGTAATAAGTTCAAGGATAGATAAACTATGCTTTTCAACAACGAAACCGATTATGCTATAAGAATAGTCGCTTGTCTTGCCGAGCGCGATAGAAAAACCGATGCGGGAACCGTAGCGGCGCTCACGGGCGTCACTCCGCAGTTCACCTTAAAGATTCTCCGTCGCCTTATGGCAGCAGATATCGTAAAATCCTATAAAGGCGCTCAGGGCGGTTATGCACTATCGCGTGACCCGGGCGAGATAACCCTGCTCTCGGTGGTTGAAACCATAAACGGTCCCATCGCGGTCAGCCGTTGTCAGCACAGCCCCTCCGAATGCACCCATCCCAAGGGCATTTGTAGCTATCGCGAGGTATTTTCCGACGTCAGCGATTATATGCGTGAAAAGCTCCGCAGTGTAACTTTTTAATTTCAAGGTGGAATAAATCAAATGGTTTTTACATATAAAACAATGGGTGTCTGCTCCCGCAACATAACCCTCGACGTGGAGGACAACACCATAAAAAGCGTTAAGTTTGAGGGTGGCTGCAACGGAAACACCAAGGG
>JAZOPP010000160.1:0-16602 GCA_045655625.1 Acutalibacteraceae bacterium | reverse complement strand
TATACGGATGCGCCGACCTTTTATCAAGGGGAGCTATTACGGCATATCGGCCGTCCTTGTTGAGTTTGTTGTAGTGCTCAATCATAAAGTTATAGTCTTTACGCGTCATACAAATATCAATGTCATCATCCCAGGGAATGTATCCCTTATGTCGCACGGCACCTATCAGTGTTCCGTACGCCAGAAAATATGAAAGGCCGTTTTCATCGCAGAAGCGAGCGATTTCCGAAAGATTGTTAAGCATAAGTTCTTTGCATTCGGTTTCTGTTAAACTCCTCATGTCTAAGCTCCTTTTTAAGATTTATGACAAATGCGGTTAAAAATCGGTTTTAAATATTTTAAAATCAGGCGTGGGTCGAGCGCCCTTCCGAGCAGGGGCAGATTGCCGCGTAGCGCAGGAACGATAAAGAACATTCCTACATTGGCAAAAATCTGGGTTGTGAGTGAAGCTAAGGCTGCGCCTTGGCCCTGCATAGAGGGTATCAGCAATAGATTCAAAATGACATTGGCCGATGCGCCTGCAAGATTCATTAGTACAAGATATTTTTGTTTTCCCTCTGCCAAAATCCAAACACTTTTTGCGCCGCCGAGGAAGGAGAAGGTAGCATACCAAATCAGCGTTCGAATGATGACTACAGAGGAGGAATAGGCTTCGCCGTATATTAAGCCTACAATTAAATCGGCGAAGATGAAGGTTACGGCGATTACCGCCAGTGAAGCATAAATAACCACCGAGTAAAGCATAGTTACAAGCTTTTTGTATTGTTCTTCGTTTTTGCCTTTGTTTTCTAAAATTGCGGGGCGGAAGGAATCGATAATCGCGGTAAAAACGAAACTGGAGAGGGTACAGATGGTAATGGCCGCCGAATAAAAGCCGACTTCGGCCTCATTGCAGAGGGCCTTTAGCATAATTTTATCTGTTTGAGCGTAGATGGTAACCATAAGGCCCGAGAGAATATAATACTTTCCTTGAGAAAGCAGGTGGCGTGCAAGGGAAAAGGAAAAACTAAAGCGCCGCCCGCCTTTTCTTTTATAGATGATGAATATGATTACTACAATTATCAGAGAATCGAAAGCGTTTGAAACGGCAAACCAATAGATGTTCTTTCCAAACACAAGTAAAAGCGTTTTGTAAAGCGATACTACAGCATAGGCAAAAAGCGAGGTGAGCGAGGTGAATTTGGATAGATATTTGGCTTGAAACCAGTATCTTAAAAGCTCTAAACTCTGGAAAAGAAGCAGAAAGCTATAAAGGAAGCAAACGATGATGGTGGATTTTTCGTTTGGGTTGGCAATGGCTGCAAAGGTTGTTACACCGATAATGCAAAAAACACTGGAGATGCAGGAGAGGGTGAGCGAGGTGCCGAGTATTTTTCCGTCCTGTTCGGGGTTTTTAACCAACTCATTAACTAGAATGTGATTGATGCCGAGCGTCATTATGGGGGTAACAAAGGTGACGAGCGAAGCGGCGTAGGAAATGATGCCAAAGCCTGAAGGGCCCAGATATCTTGCCGTAAGCATGCTTATAATCAGCGCAAAAAGCGACTGTGCAATTCGGCAACCGATTATCCATATTGCATTGTTTGCAATTTTGTTTTTTGTGTTCAACTCAAACAACCTCACAGTTAATCGTTTTGATATAAGGCGATATAATTTCTGACCATCGCATTGATAGAGAATTTTTGTCTCGCTTTGGCGATATCCTCTTCGGGAACGGTGTAGTTTGCCCATTTAACGATGGCCGACGCATAAGCCTCCAAATCAAAGCAGGGAACGGTCTCTCCTGTACCTTCTGCTATCGCTTCGGGGATTCCGCTGGAATTGAAGCCGAGAATCTTGCCGCCGCAGCAAGCAACCTCAAGGCAAACAGAGGACAGAGATTCTCGCAAACTTGTGGAAATGCAGCAATCAGCGCTTGTATAAAGTGCGGCTAGCTCCCGCGTGTTTTTGGTGTGGCCGATGGCCAAGACATTTTCGGGTAAATCAATTCCTTCTGTGCCGCGACCGACGATTACAAACTGGTAATCGGGTAAGAGCTTTGCCAACTCGATGACATACTTTCCACCTTTTATGGGATGGCGGAAGTTCGGGGTCGAGTGGAGAATTACTTTTTTATCCTTTGGGATATTCAACTTTTCATGTATGTCTATATGCGAGGGCGAGAAAACAGCGGTGTCCATACCGTTGTGCACAAATGTAGTTTTTATGTTTTCAAATATGGGCGATTGTGCCGCACGATCGGTCAGCCATTTTGAAACGCCAACAACCGTCAGCTCGTCAAAGCCGCTCACCGCCTGCTTCATTCTGCGGTAGCTGCGTCTCGCATCGTCGCGCCAGTAGCGCGAGAGCTTTCCGTTCATTTTAGGACAAGAGTGACACTCGGTTTTCCATTTATCGCAGGTCACCGCGTGTTCACAGCCTGCCGTGTGCATGATTTCGGCGTGCAGGGTGAGCACGGTTTTCACGTGGTTTTCTTTGAGATAATTTATAAGTTTATAAACGTTTATAAAGTTGCCGTTAAGGCAGTGTAGATGAACCACATCGGGTTTTTCGCGTTTTAAAATCTTAATCGCTTTTTTCGTTGCAAAAAATGAGTGTGCAAACTCACCCCCGAAAAGGCGTGCAAGCGCGGAATGCACTTTTGCGCCGAATTCGGATGAGTTTTTTATTACTGCAGGGTCGTGGCTTTTGCTACCTCTGCCATATATTACGAGCGATTCATGGCCAAGTTCGAGCAGTCCCGTGTGGAGATTTTTAACAATTCTGCCGGTGCTGCCGTTGTCGAAAATACAGTTTATCTGAACAACCTTCATATGAAGCCTCCTCTCTGCGTGTCTAGGCGAATGAATAGGGGAAAATTTCAGCTGCATTATAGGTAAATATAAACAACTCAGCAAGCAGAGCAAGGTAAACTATCAGTTTGCCCAGCGCCTGAATATAAGGGTCGGTCTGTTTCTTTATAACCGTAGGGATTAAAATGAGCATATAAAAATGGAACATTGCGGCAATACGGAAGATATTAGCCTGGAACATTACCATTATAAGAATCGGAATCGAGAATAGCACCATCTTCATAAAGAAACGGTCGCGCTGCAAATCCGACATTACCTTTTTTCCTTTTGAATTTATCTCGGGTTGAGCCTTTTTAAAGATATCGGGATGCAACAGCATCGCGGCGATGCAAACCAGGATAACAACCATCAGCACAACATTGCCGCCGTATTCTGTCTTTTTATAAGCCTCGGATTTTTCGAAAAACTCAATAAAGAAGTGCGAAAAGGGCATAGCGTAAACGTAACAGACTGCAGAAGCTATACCGATAAAGCCAATAAAGATAAGTCCGAACGGGACGATATCGATAAGGAGTACAACAAAATATAAAAATGAGGTTACGTGGAAGCCGCCGGCTATGACGATATAAAGGCAGCAAAGCAGTCGTTTGCGGTTTATAAGTGCCTCGGTTGCCAAAATCAGGAAAGCATAGCCTATGGTCTGACGCAGTCCTGCCATACTGAATGCATAGTAGGACATAGAAAGGAACGCCAAGAAGCTGATGGAAGGATATGCGCTGAATTTATAAATAAATCGAGAAACAACCGTTACGTAAAACACCGAAATTGGGAGCAAAAGCCAGGTATAATTTCTTGTGAACTGCCTTATCAAGCTGCGGTAAGCGTAATATAAGAACTCATCATTCTTTATAAACTCACCCCAGGTGATTTCCGAGATTTTGACACCGTTTAAAAAACCGGTAACGTATGATTTTGTGTCCGTGCCGACCGAGAGGTCGCGAAAACCGGCAAAAAATATAAGCAGCAGGGTTACGCTTATGAAGTATATTTTTTTGCCGTGTTGGATTTTTTCAGTAACTATCGGCAAAAAGAGAATTGCCGAAACCAGTAATAAATAAACCATTAAAAAGCCTCCGTTAATGGGTGGGGTTAAGAATTATTTTTTGTGTTCCTCTGTAAAACTCATGAAAATAACGTCGTGGTGAGAAACACGCTTATCCTCGGGCGGAGGAGTCATATAATCGCCGTAGAGATGGGTGAGATACTCATCATACATTGCAGGGATATATGCCTTTATACCACTAAAATCAACCTCGCAGTGAGTGGAGAACCACTCGCGTTCAATTCGTTCCTTCTTGCCCCAGTTTCCAATAAAAGTAATAGCGTATTTCGAGGCCGGACAAGCAGTGTTATATCGAATCATTTCCTTGTGAAGCTTTTGTTGGGTTTTGCGCTTGTTAACCAACAAATGACCCAAAAAGATTAAGGGCAACTGTGAAACAGGACGCAGTTTTCTGTTTTTTCTATAACTCATGCATTTCAAATCTATCATTTGTTTTAGTCGGCGACATTTGTTGTATTGTGCCGTAAAGGATTTGTCATCATCTTCTATAGCGTCATATGGGAAAATATCCATATAGATTCCCTGATGAATATCAAGGTGGGCATCGCCCCCTTGAATAAAGGCGGTACCGTCCTTGCGAATCTTGCCGAAATTATAGGGATAATCCTTTTCGGTGCGCTCGTCACAATATGTGTAGCCCTCGGGCAGTTCGTTGATAAGTATCTCGCGCGCTTTTTCATAATCCTCGCGGAAAAGGCCAATGTCAATATCATCATCCCATGGGATGATGCCGCCGTGGCGCACGGCTCCGATACAGCTCCCACCAACGAGGAAAGGCTTTATCCCGTGCTTTTCGAGGGCGTCAATTGTAACCTTCAGTATATCAAGGAGTGTTTCCTTTAATTTGTTATCGTCTGACATAATAAACCTCTATTTGTGTCTTAGTTTGTTGATAAGTTTTTTAAAGAACTTTGATTTCTGTAAAAAACGAATGGTCTTAGAGCGAAGGCGCTTTTTAAAGAGCGATTTTCTAATCGCCTTTTTGAAGCCTTTTTTTTCATAACTTTCAATAAATTTCGCGCGGGCTTTGTTTTTTTCGGTTGGGAAGCGAAGGTTGTGGTTGCCTGAAAAAGCCTCGGATAGAGGGCGTTCCTCATTTTCGAGCATATCTGAGCAAGTATCGAAAAGCGCTTTACCCTTATCGGTGTTGGGAAGCGCTAACGATACGCCGTTCGTCTTTTTGATTTCGGCTTTTGGAGATAGCCCCCAAAAATCACCTATCGTTATATCCGAGCAACGCTCGTTTCTCGCGAACGAACAATTATGGCAACTATCGCGCAGGGTAAGATTATAGAGAAAGCCGAGATAATAGTCATCGTCAAGGCTCTCGTTATAATATATCGGATTTTTATCTGAATCGGACACCCTAATATAACTTCCCGCCTTCTCGCGAAAGGTTATATATTTGCCGCCTATCGTTCCGATGCTTTCCAAATGCTCAAAAAGCACCTTCTGCGAGGGAACGCCGTGGCAAATAAGATCGGCGGTTATAAGATTTTCATAGGGCTTGCCCAAAAAATTTATCAGTCCACCCACCTGGCAGGGGGTCCCGATAAAGAGAACTGTTCTTTCTTTTTTAAGCTCCTCTTTTATTTCACGGAACAAAAAACCGATATGCGACTGAACATACTTAGAGCCGCGAAGCAGCCAAAGGTCATCCTCGTTTTCGATTTTTATATGCTTTATGCCGTGCTCCATATCGCTGCCGCAACCGAAAACAGAACCTCCCTCTGCGAGAACCTTGCGCGAAAGGACCGAAGCTAATCCGCCCGAGGAGGCGTTTTCATATTCATTGGTTTCGCGGCTCTTGGTTGCGTATGCCGCCTGCGGCATTAAAAGCTGCGGCATTTCGTTTTGGGGGCAAACGCGGGCGCAGGCACCGCAGTTTATGCAAAGCTGTTCATCTATTTGAGGATATAGGTGACCGAGTTTCCCCTCTGCCATCGATATGCAGTTTTTGGGGCAAACGTTTTGGCATGCAAAGCAGCCCGAACACTTTTCTCTATCGCATATAGTCATTCGTATCACTCCGTTTTAAGTGCACTTTTTAAAAACTCAAGATTTTCCTTCCTTGCTTTTTCAAGGTATTCGTTGGCCTTTTTGAAATCCACCGAATAAAGCTCGGTGTCTTCGCTGGGTTCGCTTCTGAATCCTCGCTCAGAGAGGCCGGTCTTTTCGAGCAAATATGATATACGGTTTCCTTCGCCTAGAACAATCGAGACAAACGGACAGTTAAGATTTATTGCAAACGCTGTTCCGTGGAAGGAGGTTGCAACCGTGAACTGTGCGTTTTTTATTATGCTTATAAACTGTTCGGGACTCGCGGTGTCGGCGCGGATAAAATCTGCGCCAATCTCAAAGTGGTTTTGCGGATGCGCCGCAACAACGGGCAGTCCTGTTTTTTTGGATAACTTTTTAACGTAATCGATAACCCAGGCGTCCGAGAGAACCGTATAAAAGAAGATATACTTTTCAGGCAATCCCTCATAATCCTCGGAAATGCTCTCCCAATGCTCGCGTGAAACGGCAAGTGTCGGGTCGGCTAAAACAAGGGGATGCTTGCCACAAAGTTTTTCTATCAAGTCGGCGCAACGCTCCTCGCGGACTGAAATGCTATCATAGCGGGATAGCGCATCACCAATAAAGACTAACTGTTCATCGGTTAAGCGGCCGATATGCTCACCCATGCTGGCGGAATAGGTTATCTTTTTGCCGGCTATATTGGGCAGATAAAAGCATTTGCGCTCCTCGGCATTGCCCCCTAAATTGAGGTTTAGGGTTTGGTCGCTACCGGTTATAAGCAAATCGAAGCCTTCCTTTTCGATGTCTTTGAAATTTTTATATGTATAAGAGCGAGCAGTAAGCTTCAGGCGGTTCTTTTTGAAAGCCTCAAAGCCCTTTTTGCGGCGGAAGAATGCACGCGGTTTTACAATATTGCGTATATCGTGTTTTATCGCGCTCTTAGACAGAGGAAGACATAAAAACTTTTGCCCCGCAAGGCTGCCGCTGGTTGAAAAATCAATAACGGTGCATTCGGCACCCGCATCACAAACCGTTTTTTGCGTTGCATAGGTTTGCAAGGCTGCGCCGTAGTTATATGCAGCATGTATAGTCAAGAGTCCGATTTTTTTCATTAAATCACCTTTTTGATCTTAAAGAAGAATTTATAGTAAAGTTTGACAAGCGTAGGTCTTATTTTGCCGTAGAGTTTAATTCGTATAGCCTTGAGCTTATCGCCGAAGGACAAAAGCTTGTCCTCGTTAAGCATTTTGCGAGCCGCTTTTGCGGTCTCTAAGCTGCGATTGCGCAGGCATAGAAAATAGTATTTTTTAAGTATGCTCTCACCTTGGAAGAAAAGGGGACGGAAGCGGCCTATCACCGAAAGACCGACAAGCGGTGCGTCCTTTGCACCCAAAGCGGCACCCGTGACGGTTACCTGCTGTGAATGAACTCGGGAGAGAACGCCATTCTTGTTGGTATGAATGATGCCAAACCCGCCCGCCAAGAAACGATACCAAAGTTCCATATCTTGCATATATCGAATATCCTCACGGAAGTTACCGAGGGTATCAAAGGCTTTTTTGGGGACAAGCAGTGCACACCCACTTATATAATAGCCGCCAAACATAACACTTAACATGTGCTCGCTTGTATAAAAGCCCTCTGCTATTTCTCGTTGCCAACGGGCGAGCGGCTTGGAGTCCTTGTCGATGAACGAGGTGTGGCACATGAACATATTATCCTTATTTTCCTCGGTTATGAGGGCAACCTGATTTTCGATTTTCTCAGGGGTATATACGTCATCGTGCGAAAGCCAGGAGAAATATTCACCCTTCATTTCGGCAATGCCACGGTTAAGCGCGGTCGAAACGCCGCCGTTTTCTTTTGCAATATAACGAACCTTATCGCCATAAGAGAGCACCACCTTTTCGGTTGCGCCGTCATCACGCGAGCCATCATTCACAACTATTATCTCAATGTTTTTATAAGTTTGAGCCAGAGCACTGTCTATCGCCTCGGCAACGTAGTTTGCACCGTTGTAAACGGGTATGATAATGGAAACTAACGGATTCACGGAAATTACCTCTTTCTTAAAAATTCAATGAAGTGCAGCATCAGCACAAGGCATAGAGTCATTCGCCATTTAGCAAGGCGAAAAAATACCTTCCAATGTAGAGGGAAATGCTTCATGGGAAGCGATTTATATGCCTCGCGGTAACGCGGAGTTTTCAAAATCGAACGCAGGAATGAAGCCTTGCGGAAAATGTTTTTGTTTGCCTTGGTTTCATTGAGTCCAATGCCTATCATGCTAAGGGCAATGCGGTTATCGAGCGCTGCCTTATAGTCTTCGCACAAATCTGCGGTCTTGGCGCTTATCATATCGAAAAGTGTTTGCCACTTATCATAAAGGTCGGATTTATAGCGGCTGGTTATCGATCCCTCGTTATCCTTACGGTAGTGATAAAAAGGTTTATCGATATATGCGAAGCAGCTAACCTCGCGATAAATGTCAAGCTGGTAAAGGCCATCCTCAAAAGTGCCCACTTCGCGAATATCAAAAAAGCGATGCTTTTTGCAGATATCGGCAGAAAAAAGTTGCATCCAACATGCAATAAGAATATCAGCATCCTGCGGCGCCGCAAGTTCTTCACCCAAGGGGCCTGTCAGCCTGCGGTGAATATTTTGCGCAACCTCGTCGCCGCGGAAAACAAGGCCGTTTTCGAAAATGTGGCTTATATCTGTGTGATCCGAGAATTCTTTGGCATAGCAGCACATAACTGCATCAGCATTCTCCGCTTCGGCGGCCGAGAGCATGCATTCGACCGTGTCGGCATCTATCCAGTCGTCACTGTCAACAAACATAACGTAATCGCCACTGGCACGGTCGAGTCCTGCATTGCGCGCAAGGCTGACACCTTCGTTTTGTTTATCGATAATTATAATTCGGTCATCCTCAGCCTTATATTTTTCTAGGAGAGCAAGCGAACCATCAGGACTTTCATCGTTAACACAAATAACCTCGAGGTTCTTATAGGTTTGGGATAAAATGCTGTCAAGGCATTTGGGCAGATATTTTTCCGTATTGTAAACGGGAACGATAATGCTAACCTTTTTATCTATCACCTATAACACCTCGTTGTAGATTTTTTTGAGTTGTTCGGTAACCGCCGAAACTGAGTATTCCTTAATTTTTTGTTTGTTGCGCTGTCCTTCTGTGCGGCGCAGCTGCTCATCATATAGGAGGTTATCAATAACCACCTCGAAGGTCTTGCTTATGCCTGGATTGGCGAGCAGCTTTTCGTTTTCGATAAGGTCGGTGTTGCCGCGAATGTGCGACACTGCGCAGGGCAGACCCGCCGCCATCGCCTCTGATAATGCAACCGGCAGACCCTCGTGGAAGGAGGGGAAAACAAATAAGTCGGCTGCGAAGTAGAATTTTTTAACGTCGTAGCGGTAACCGGGCAGGATAAGCCTGTCCTTCATATCGAGATGCTCGGCGAGCGATAAAAGCTCGTCCTTTTTCTCGCCCTCGCCGCATATAACGTAATAAAGATCGTAATCAAGAACCGAGAGTGCGCGCAGCACTGCAGCGTGATTTTTGTTATCGTTAAGCTCGCCAACCGAGAGCACAACCTTAGCGCTATCGGGAATGGAGAACTCTTTTCGTATTTCGCTGCCAGCATCGCGGAACTCATCGATTTTATCAAGGTTTAAGCCGATGCCGCTTGTGAAATAGGCGGTTTTCTCGTTCCAACGGCGCAGCACGTTATCCTCGCCGCGGTTTATGGCAATGTTGCCGGCCATCTTGCTGCATATCCATTTTTCAATAGTCTTATAAACTATGCGGCTCTTCAAAGAGCTGCCCTCGTAAAAGGACATGCCGTGCGGCGTGAATACGTATTTAGCTTTTTTATCGGCGCGCATCGAAAGGCGGGTCAGAATTCCGCCCGTTTCGGTGTGGCAATGAACAAGGTCGAACCGCTCTTCACGCAAAAGTTTCTTTATAAGTTTTACGTTTTTTAAGTTTCCAAGCAGCGAGCCGCGCACAAACGGTATCTGATACGTCTTTATGCCGCTTCCCTCCAGCTGAGTGCGATAATCACTGTCGTGCTCGTTGCATTCGAAATTGGCCGCAACGCAAACCTCGCAGTCGGTCTCACCCAAAGCGCGGAAGTTAGCCTCGCAAAAACGCTCGATAACCGAGCTCATGGGCGCAAGCATCAGCACCTTTTTCATTAAATCAAACTCCTCAAAAATTCAAGTTCGCGCTTTCCGTAACGCTGGTCAATGGTTATGGGGATGATATACCTTGAGAGATAACATTCGAAAAGGTCTCCGTCGTTTTCCTCTAAAATATAGCTCCACCAGTGACCCTGGAAATGCTTGTGACCCAGCAGCCTCGGCAGCAGGGAATCATCCTCAACCACCAGCGGATATACCATAGGCACACAGCTGTCGTCATAATAGCGGGTGGGGTCTATTTTGTTAACGTCGGCGAAAAACTCATGCGCGAGGGAGAAATTTTCGCGGCGCATTGCAGCGATTTTCTCATAATCGGTTCCATCTAAGATGGTGCGCGTGAGGGCTGACATTTTCATAATATCTTCGCTGTCGATTCGGTGCTCGTTTTTGCTTCTTGCCTCGTAGGTCTTGCCCTCACAGCCGTATTCGGTCCGCATCAGCAAAAATGCCGCCGTATCTGAAGAAAAGCACTGCGGATATTCCTCACAGAAGCGCTCGGCACCCTCGCCTATAACATAGGCACCGTCGGGCACGCCAACGAACTTTCTTGCGGAATAAACGTTCATCGCACCCTCTATTGGCTCAGCGAAAAAGCCCTGAGAATTATCGATTATCGGATTTTCATAAAGCGTAGCCAGCGAGCGCATCCGCTCGCCCGACATAACGCCGTAATAGTTAACGAGCAGCACCGCTTCACCGCTTGCCTGCTTAATATCAAGAGGGTTGAAATCCTTATCGATGTGATAGTATTTCACCTTAAAACCCTTGCGGATGAGAAAATCACGAACGGTATCGCATTGGTAAACGGGCACCCAAACGGTATCGCAGCCGAAGCAGCGCGCAGCGTGGTAAATCGCAGCACGGCCGCTGTTAAGGCGGGCTATATTCTCGTCGCCCGAATAGTATTCCTTGCCCGTGGGAAACGCAAGCTCTAAAAAACTTCCTATCTCCATATCATTCTCCACTGTTAAGCTTCTTTATCTCGGCATCAACATAGTCCCAGTCGTAGCCGCAGTTGAAGATATAATCCACCACAGACATATAGGGGAGGAAACCGACCTTTTTCCACTGCTGGCGGTATTCTATCGGCTTATAATCGGTGTAAACGAGATTCACACCACGGGATAAGAAGTGCTCCTCATTCTGATAAACACGGGCGCCGTTGCCCGAAATATAGGTGTCACCGCCGAGCGCGCAGCAAATATCAATAACGCGCTCCTCGCGAACGGTATCTATCTGCATCTCGGAGGTGCGATAAAACTCAGCCGAGAATCCGAACTTCTTTGCAATATGGGTGTTAACCGCAATGTTAAGGTCGGCAATGTTGCCATAGTCTTTCAGAAGAATCTCGGCAATTTCGGGGAAGGTTTCCTGGAAATGGGGAGCCTTGCCATAGTTCATCTCAATGGTTTTGAGCTGCTTTTGCTTCCAGCCAAGCTCATCCTTGGGGCGAACTGCGTTTATCGGGTCACCAAGGCTCTGCGCCACCGGAATTTTGAGGCGACATTCGCCCTGCGGAGTTTTAACGCGGTTCCAGTGATGCATATTATCGTTGGAGAACTGGCAGTCATCGAGATAAACGAATTTATCGGATTGTGCAATTTTATAAAAATATCCGAGATAGGGTATGTAATCGGGCTGGTGAATCGAAATTATCATTTTGTAATAACCTCTTTAGCTTCGTTTTCTTGAGGGGCTTCTTTTAGCGCCTCGTATTCTATCTTCGGCGCGCGAACGCTGTCATCGGGGCGACCAAAACCAAAGATGAGGAATATGGTCATAAAGAATATTTTAGTGTCCATCCAAAGGGACCAATGGTCAACGTAATAAAGGTCATATTCCGCCATTTCTCTGCGGGTGGAGGTTTTCTCCTCGTTTATGGCCTCCCAACCCGAAATGCCGGGCAGAACACTCTGTCGGCGCGACTGCTCCTCCTCGTTCATAACAACCATCTCTTTTTCAAGCAACGGACGCGGACCGATAAAGGACATTTGACCGATAAGAATGTTGAATATCTGCGGAATCTCATCGAGATTAGTCTTGCGGATGATTTTGCCCCATTTTTTAAGGCGTACCTCATCGGGCAGCAATTCGCCCGCTTCGTCGCGCTCGTTGGTCATCGAGCGGAGCTTAAACACGGTGAATTTTTTGCCCTTGTAGCCTATGCGCTCCTGCTTGAAGATAACGGGCGATTCGGGCGAACAGCATTTAACCGTCAGCATCGCAATGAGCAAAAAAGGCAATGAACATATGGCTAAAATCAACGAGAAAATAAAATCAAATAAACGCTTGATGAAAAACCGTATCTTCTTCATGCCGCTCCCCTTAATCCACTATACGTCTGAAACCGCACTGAAAAGCCTCGGCGCGGTCAACCCCTGCCTGAGCACCGCGGTAAAGAGCTAAGCCTTCAATCGCTTCGCGGCTTCTCGGGTGGGGATAGGGGCGCATAACGCCGCGATAGAGCGCGAGCGCCTCAAGTTTTTTCTCAACGCCCTCGTTGCCAACTTCAAAAAATATGTTGGGCACGAAACCGTTTATAGCGGGGTTTATATTCCATTCAGTAGATGACAAAACCTCCATAAACCAAAGCTCCCTTATGGGCTTTACGTCAGGCCTGCGCTGGAAAAGCCTGAGCGCCGCCTGGCACGCCAGAGAGGTGTGCAGGTGGTCGTTATTGGTGTCGGAGGGATGATGAGTTATAATCACGTCTGCATTGGATTCAATTATAGCCTTTTCGATAAACTGAACCAGATGCAGATGCGGAACTGTATTAAGTTGGATATTGGGGAAGGTACCATTATAGTGGCGGTTGATTCCGATGAGGGCGGAGCTTGCAGCAATATCAGCGGCAAGCTCATCATCCTCGGGGCGGTGAGCGCGTGCATTAGCGTCAGCCGAAAGAATGCAGGCCTCTACCGTATGTCCCTGTTTTGTAAGCTTATGTATAGTGGCTCCGGCTCCCAGAACCTCGTCGTCAGGATGAGCAACAACAAGCAAATATGTCATAAAATTCCCCTCGCATGTGTAAAAGTTAGGTCGCGCGCGCGAGCGCAACAGCTCATAATTTTTTATATTATAATACTATAATACATACTTGTCAAATAATTTGGCGCATAATGTAAAAAAGGAGCAACCCCAAAGTGCAGGGTTGCTCCTTAAATTATGTGTCCAGTTGCTTCCAAAGCCGCTCTGAAACGGCGGCAATTTGCCGCTGCTCCTCGGCGCTGCAGGTGTTAAGCTTTTGGTGTTTAGGCATCCCCCAAATGCCGAAAAAGCGGGGGCCTATCCATTCGGCGCCGTGGGTGCTCTCCACCATTCCAAGCAGAATAGAGAGCGCGGCTTTTTTGGGCTTCATAAAAATAATTTTCATCGGATGCTTGATAAGCGCAAAAATTATTTTGGGGTAATGAGCCGTTATGTTTGTAAATGTTATGCCGGGATGCGCAATGGAAATATGCTCGCTGCCGAGTGAGATAAGCGAAAACATAAGTCTTCGCTTTGCATTGCCATAAATTCTGCTGGCGCGAGCGTGTTTCGAAAAATCTATATCGCTATCGTCTGTTTTCGAATAGTTGTGAGCAATGCTCCCAACCGCCACGATTTTGCCGCCGCGCGCCTCGATTTCGGGCAGCATCTGCCGCGCGATATAGTAGGGAGCAAGGTAGTTTATCTGGAATATGTTTAAGTATCCGAGCGAGGTCGTATTGCGCGGAACGCTATATGCTCCCGCGTTGAGCAAAATATAGTCAGGATGCCTTGATTTAAGGGACTTTACGGCTTCCTTCACACACTCGAAATCCTCAAGGTCAAGGCGGATATAGTCCACGCGGGAGTTGGGATATTCTCCAATTATTTCCGATTTCAGCGCATCGGCTTTTTCCTTGCTTCTATCGAGCATAATAATATTGCCGCCCAGCCGTGCAATATGCAAGCAAAGCGCCCTGCCGAGTCCACCCGTAGAACCGCTTATCGCTATCGTTTTGTGCAAAAATGCATTCTCACGAAATAACGTTTTCAGAAAAAATCCCTCCCATCTCCTTTATCCCATCTTATCACAAATGCGTGCAATTTAAAACATTAAATTTTGCGCCCGCGCAAGGTGCTGCACCACGAAACACTTTAACTTGCTAAAAAGCACTTGCCTTTTAAAGAATAATGTGTATAATGAACTTAGGGTGCCGCGAAAGGCCCCATATCGTTTTTTCGGGAGGAAAAATCAATGAAAAAAATCAGCTTAATTATGTTACTCGCACTTTGCATCACCATCGGCGGAGTTTATGCAACTTGGGTATATTCCCAGAGTGATGACGTAGCCGATATCACCGGCGCAACCGCTGTTACCATGACCGAAGCAACCTTCACCGGTACATACGGAACCTACGCTGTTGACACCACCGGTCTTACCATGGTTGTTGACCCCAAAGAAAACACCACACATACAACTGCCCTTAAGATTGATGGCGACCTCGTTATCAAGTTCACACCCAACACCTATGCACCTGCAGAGGTTAAGGCAAACGGCGTTGCATCTACCTTTGCTTTCTCGCTCTCCAATGATGCTTGGCAGTATGGGGATGGGGGTGCAGATATTATGACCGTTAATACAAATAAGCAGAATATCACCTGGACTCCGGACGGCGCAGGCGCATTTACCTATACTATTTCTGCTGACGACCTTGCAGGTTACATAACCCTCACTGAGTTCAACCTTGATACCAAGGCTGAATACGATGCTTACGACCGCGTTCTTACCAACGGCCAGATCGTAGTTACAGTAAGCGACGGCAAAAACTCCAGCACCATCGTAAACAACTAAGTTTATAAACAAAAATATTCACGGCATTATCCTGCGTCCGCGCAGGATAATGCTTTTTATGCGGAAGTGAAAAAATGTCAGGATTTGATTTATACGTATTCATCCTGTGCTTTATAGTGTTCACGCTGCTCACGGCAATGTTTTCCTATCTCATTTCGCTGATAGTGAAGCTGACCGTAAGGCTCACGAACGCAGGCGCACGCGATGAAGAAATCAAAACTGAATATGTGAAACTTACACAAAAGGGATGCCTTAAAAAGCCGCTCGGCTGTCTGGCGTCAATTTTGTTGTGCGGTTGTATGATATTTGCCTTCGCATTTTCAATGTACGTTAATTTAAGCGGAAACAAGTTTTTCGAAAAAATTCCCACACTCAAGGTTATAACCAGCAGCTCCATGGCTCGCAAAAACGAGAATAACGATTATCTCTTCCAAAATAAACTTGATAATCAGTTAGACGTTTTTGATCTGGTGCTCACCTATAAGGCACCGCCCGCCGAGGAGTTAAAGCTTTACGATATCATCGTTTACGAGGTTGACCACAAGCTCATCATTCACCGTATCGTGGATATTGAAGAACCAAACGAAAAACACCCCGACAGATATTTCCTCTGTCAGGGAGATTCGCTTAACAACCCCGATAAATTCCCGGTTTACTACTCGCAAATAAAGGGAATCTATAAAGATAAAAAGATTCCGTTTGTGGGCAGCTTTATCCTCTTTATGCAGTCGCCTGCGGGCTGGCTTTGCGTGCTTCTCGTGGTGTTCACTGTTATAGTGACCCCCGCAGTTGAAAAGAAACTGCGCGCAGCCGAGCAGAAGCGTTTAAACGTGATGGCGGCAGAAAATGAGAGCGATAAAGAGCTGCAATATAGGTGATAGCCTATGAGAAGCAGTTTTAGCGGAAAACTCATGGTGCTTGTGTGCCTGCTGCTCATAGTGGCATCGGTCGGCGGCGTGCTCGCCACCTGGCGCTTTGCGGAAGACCCCGTAAGCACTATAGATGATAGCGTTCCTTTCACGCTTGGCGAATTCAAGTGGGATGGCTCCGAAATCCTGCCCGATGACGTTGAGGGTGAGGACCATGCGTGGCTCATAAAAAGCCTCGTCAGCGGAACGTCAGGCGGTAAGGTCATCGGTCTTGATAATCCCGATTCGGCGCTTAACGAGTATATAAGCGACCGCTTAGCGGGCGGTCTCGGCTGGAAGCGTGATTATTTCGGCAGCATGGCAGTAACCGGCGATGAGGAGATGGAGGCGCTGTTCGGCGCCGCCGCACAGGGTCTGTCGTTCATTATTCAGGTTGTCAGTAGTACCGAGTACTATATCTATACCACCAGCGTAGATTTAGGTGAGCGTGGTGAAGCCAACTGGCTCGGCACGAGCAATAAAACACCGGGCAAGCCCAACGTGCCGATCGGCAGCTATGTTGAATACGTCTATAGAACCAAGATAACCCGCCCCTCCACGAGTGCTCCGTGGGATATTATCGAAACCAAGCGCGGCAAAGCGGTATCCGATTGGTATGATGAAAACCGCCGCAACGCAAACATAACACAAATCCCCGCATTCGACCCCAAAACTTGGGTAGAAGCATAATAGCTTACCCCGACCGTTACGGTCGGG
>JAZOPP010000159.1:0-1098 GCA_045655625.1 Acutalibacteraceae bacterium | reverse complement strand
CATATGGCAAACGATAAGAATATGATTGACGCCTTCAATAATGGTGATGATATCCATTCGATCACCGCCTCGCAGGTGTTCAATATGCCTCTGATGATGGTAACACCGCTTATGCGAAGCCGTGCAAAGGCAGTTAACTTCGGCATTGTTTACGGTATCGGCGCTTTTTCTCTTGCAAAGGATATCGGCGTTTCGAGGGCCGAGGCAGACAGCTACATCAAAGGCTATCTTGCTCATTTCAGCGGCGTTCAGAAATATATGAAAGACGTTATCGAAAAAGCCAAAGAGCAGGGCTACGTTGAAACCGCATTCGCAAGGCGCAGATATCTTCCCGAGCTTTCATCCTCAAACGCGATGATGCGCGCATTCGGTGAAAGAGTTGCACTCAATATGCCCATTCAGGGGACAGCGGCAGATATCATCAAAATCGCAATGATCAGAGTTTGGGAATGTCTCAAAGAGCAGTGCCTCAGCGCAAGGCTTATTATGCAGGTTCACGACGAACTCATCGTTGAAGCTCCCGAAAACGAAGCAAAAGCGGTTGCAGGTATCGTTAAGCGAGAAATGGAAAATGCAGTTAAGATGCGCGTTAATATGCTGGCAGATGTCGGCATAGGCAAAACGTGGTATGAATCCAAATAACGGTGATAAATATGAAAATAGTTTTCGTCTGCACAGGTAACACCTGCCGCAGCCCAATGGCGGAGGGGCTTTTCAAAAAGCTCCTTGCTGATAAAAACTGCCATATCTATTGCAGCAATTGGGATCTTTTGCATGGCGATTGAACTGGTCATCGATCTGCATATGAGAGGTTCTTTTTATCTTCGCTGGTCTGCCATCGTGGCAGCCTGCACTTTTGTCATTGATATCGTACTTTGCACCATCTATCTTTTAGATGGCCTGCGATCAGAGATTCGTCGAAGAATGCACTTTTAACAAAAAACTCCTGCTAAAACAGCAGGAGTTTTTTATGTTCTAACTTCTATATTCATTTCTTTCGCGCGAAGACTATGGGTTTCATTTAAACCTTGCGGCGCTGCAATCACTTTCTTTGCATATTTCCCGCCAAATTTATCAGCAACTGTTTCTAGCTCATAC
>JAZOPP010000158.1:0-3482 GCA_045655625.1 Acutalibacteraceae bacterium | reverse complement strand
AATTTCTCAGCCTATGTAATAAATCCGGGTGAGAATTATCAGGGTAAAATGAAGGACTGTCTTGTAACACAGGTAGACAGCTTTTTTTACCAAAATGGATCTGATTTTGAAATATATGGTGCGCCTTTAGCTTCTGAAATCAAATATTTCAAAAAAATAACAATGAACTCATCATTAGATGATATAATAAATGAGTTAGGATATCCGTCCCTCATAGATTACTCTACGGCTGAATACAAAGGCGAAATCACCATCTCTACTCTGCAAATGCGTTATAATTTTTCTAACAAAGAATATGACGGACACACATTTATAACAATAGAAACCTTCAAAAATGAGGTCGGAGCAAAGGAAAATCGTATCCTTTCCATAGCATACTCAATCGAATTTCCCACCTGATAATTTCTGCCACCACTTTTTTCTAAAACTGCAGATATTAAATAGCAAAGAAAATCAGGTTTCGCTCGGTTCCGTTTTGATTTGCTTATAATATGTAGTATTATTTTCAAAAATAAAAGACCTCTGCATTTTGCAGAGGTCTTAATTTTTATGTCCGATAGACTGTCCCATCATAACGGGGCTTTCTTCATAGCGTGCAGTAGCATCGAAATACTGCGGCTCGATTATCGCGGCGTTCTTTTCGAGCAAGACAACAATAGTGCTGCCGCCGTAGAGGAACATGCCTTTTTCCTCACCGCGGTTAAAGCTATGTTCACCGTGGAGATTTTTAATTTTGCCAACCAGCATTGCGCCAACCTCAACCTGAGTAACCGTGCCGAAATTTTCGGTTTGCATCACGGTGTATTCACGGCAGTTCTCGCAAAAAACGGGGTAATTTTCAAGCGCAATGGGTCGAACTGTGTGCAGCCTGCCGCGCAGGAAGGTGTTGCCGCCCTTTGTACCGTTATCAAGGTAGCAGTAGCGGTGATAATGGTCAACACACAGGCGGAATACAAGACATATACCATCTTGATATTTTTGTGCCAGCTCCTCATTCGATAGAAGCGATTTTATCGTGTAGCTGCTCTGCTTTATGGGCAAAACCGTATCGCCGGTTATATGGTAGGCACTCAGCAAACCGTCGCAAGGTGCGATGAGATGCGAAGCTGCACTGTCAACGGGACGGCGGTCGGGCTTGATTTTACGGCAAAAACAGTCGTTAAAGCACCTAAAATCGTCCGAAATGAAATCATCGAGATTTATATTGTTTGAGGCAACAAAACGCTTTATAAGCCATTTTGAGAGCCTCGAGCTTAAATATGCGCCGCAAAGCTTAGAAATCCAACGCGCGGTGAGCAGCCTTAAAAGCATTCTGCCTACGGCGTTTTCATATAAAAAGCCAAGAGCACCTTTCTCTCTTTTCTTCATCTTAGTAGCTGCGCTGAATGGTCAAAATGAAAATAACGATAAATTCTATCGCGCCTATTCCGATAAACACCAATATGCCCTTCAGCCCAACCTTTCGCAGCTGGAAAGGGGAGAGGAACAGCACCGCGCAAAGAACGGCGGTAAAGATATAAAGTAGAGTGAGGTCCGCGGGAATAACATACTGCAGCAGCGCAACAAAGGGGAATATGATAGCAGCAGAGGTAACGGGCAGGCCTAAATAATATTTGCGAACGCCGCCCTCGGTTGCCTGGCGCTCCTCCTCACTCACGTTAAAGTAAGCAAGGCGAATCATCGCCGCAAGGATATAAAGCACAAGCACGGCAAATATCAGCATTTTAGTCGCGGTTAAATACCATGGTCTGCTGCCCTCTGACGTAAGACCGCTGAGCATGGGCGAAACGCGGATGAAAGCGGCACCTATGCAGGCGGGCAAAACGCCGAAAGCAATTAAATCCGAAAGCGAATCTATCTGAATTCCGAATTTGCGCTCGGTATCGGTGCGGTCCTTTTTGGAGTTGGCAACCTTGCCGTCAAACGCATCGCAAAGGCCGCAGAAAAGCAGGAAGAAAATTCCCAAGAAGGGATGTCCCGCTCCGCCGAGCGTTATCACAATACCCGTTCCTGCCGAGAGCAGGGAAAGGTATGTAAGTATAACCGTATAATCGTAAACACCTATCATTTTCCATTCCTCCTCTTATCCCTTTTGGATAAGCCATAGCAGCCGCCCAAAACGGCGATACCGCAAATAATAACACAAATATAAAACGAAAGCGAGCGACTGAGCAGCTCTAAAAACGCCGGATTTGAAATGCTCAGTTCCTCAAAACCGTCGAGCATTAAATAATCCGTAACACCCATTGCTCCGGGAATCGGGATGCAGTGCGCGCCGAGCGTAACGTCGGTCTGCGTAAAGAAAACCCGAACCGCTTCCGAAAAGCTTCCGCCTTCCGCGAGATACGTAAACGGGGTAACCGCAATTTGGCAGATACGCTGCAGCAGATTAAAAAGGAAAACCAACACGAGCGTTTTGCCCTTGCCGCCAAGCATTGCTGCGTGCTTGGTGTAGTTTTCCATTTTGCCGTCAAGCCGCATAAGCGTCTGTTCGGGGCTGCGCACGAGGTGCAGCTTAGAAGCTAATTTAACTGCGCCACGGCAGAGTGTTCTCATAAGTCCTTTTTTATAAACGAGCAGCACAAAGAAGCATAAAAGCGCCAGCAAAAATAAAACGCCAAAGGATATAAGCGCGAGTGAAAAGGAACTGAAATTCGCTAAAAGCGAGGGAAACGCGAGCAACGAAAAAAGTCCGAGCACCACTATCGCCGCCGTGTACATAATAAGGTTTGCCAGCAGTGCAACCGTAACGAGCGTTCCGGGAATACCGTCCTTCATCATAAAGAAAGCACTCGCAGGCTGACCACCCGTGGCCGATGGGGTAATAGCGGAAAAATAAATATCCGCAGCTGAATAAAGCGAGCCTCTGCCAAGGCTTTTACCATATCCGAACGAGCGGCAAAGCGTTACCAGTGCCAAGCCTTCGAAAACAATAAAGCCTGCCATCGAAAGCAGTGCAGCCGAAACCCAAAAGGGGTCGGCATGGCGCACAAAATGGATAAAAGCAGAGAGCGAAAAATTCTTGGTATGTGAGATAACAGCCCATATGCTTAAAGCGGATACTGCTATAAAAACAAAGGTCCAAAGAGCCTTGCTCTTGGGATTAAAGACGCCGGCATTGTTGCCGTTTGTCGTCGCAGCAGAATGCTGTTTTGTTGACGGCACAGGTTTACCCCTTTCTGATAAATCGCGAATTTAATTTCTTGAATACCCGCTCAGTTTTAAAGCGGCGGCTTATATAAAGCGAAAGCTCGCCGACCATGATACCTGCAGGAATATCTAAAATAAGATGCTGTCTTATAAACAGCACGGTTAAAAACACAAGCAAGGCGAAAACCGCATAAACGGGGGTTATCCATCTGCCCACGCGCTTAAGACCAAAGCTTGTGCGGAAAATTATCCAGCTCTCAAGGCAGTGGATAGAGGGGAAGAGGTTGGTCGGTGTGTCAGCACTGTAAATCAAACCCGTGAGCTTGCTGAAT
>JAZOPP010000157.1:0-7194 GCA_045655625.1 Acutalibacteraceae bacterium | reverse complement strand
CGGCAGCCGCAGGCGGAATGTATTAAACCCATAACGGCAGGAATCATCCTGCCGTTATTTTTATTTGACAATAACTGTGTTCGGGGGTATTATAATTAGTAATAAACAAAAAGGGAGTATCTAAAAATGCGCAACGATCTTACAATGCTGCTCGACCTTTATGAAATGACCATGTCAAACGGTTTTTTCGATAGTGAATATCGCGATAAAACCGTATATTTCGATATGTTCTTCCGTCGCGTTCCCGATAACGGCGGCTTTGCCATTATGGCAGGTCTTGACCAGCTTATTGAGTATTTTAATAATCTTTCCTTTTCTGAGGATGATATAAAGTATCTGCGTTCGCTTTCACTCTTTTCTGAGGAGTATCTCGATTATCTTAAAAACTTTAAGTTCGAGTGCGACGTTTGGGCAGTTCCTGAGGGAACCCCAATTTTCCCGAATGAGCCGATAGTAACCGTTCGCGGTCCTGCGCTTCAGGCATTTCTTGTTGAAACAATGGTGCTTCTCACCATAAATCATCAGTCGTTAATTGCCACCAAGGCAAACCGTATTGTTAGAGCAGCGCAGGGCAGAGCAGTGCTTGAATTTGGTGCTCGCCGCGCCCATAGCTATGATGCTGCGATTTACGGCGCACGTGCTGCAATAATCGGCGGCTGCGCAGGAACCTCCTGCGTTAAATCCGCCAAAGATTTCTCGGTTATCCCTTCGGGCACAATGGCTCATAGCTGGGTGCAGCTTTTCCCCGATGAATATTCGGCATTTAAGGCATATGCCGAGAAATACCCCGATTCTTGCTTGCTGCTCGTTGATACCTTCAACGTTTTAAAGAGTGGTATCCCCAATGCTATTCGCGTGTTTGATGAGGTCTTAAAGCCACTCGGCAAGCGCCCTAAGGGTATTCGTATTGATAGCGGCGATATAACCTATTTAACCAAGAAATGCCGCAAAATGCTGGACGAAGCAGGCTATCCCGATTGCAAAATCTGCGTTTCCAACTCGCTGGATGAGTATCTTATCCGCGATATGCTTATGCAGGGTGCCTGTGTTGATAGCTTCGGCGTAGGCGAACGTCTTATCACCGCCTCGAGTGAAGCTGTTTTTGGTGGCGTTTATAAGCTGTCCGCTGTTGAGAAGGATGGCGAGGTCATACCCAAAATTAAGGTGAGTGAAAACATTGCTAAAATCACAACTCCGGGCATTAAAATTCCGTGGCGCCTTTATGATAACGAAACAGGCAAAGCAATTGCCGACGTTATAACCCTCAACCACGAAAAAATTGATGACACCAAGCCTTACGAGATTTTCGATCCCGTTCACACTTGGAAGCGCAAGACGGTAACTAATTTCACCGCCAAAAAGCTGCAGGTTAAGATAATGGAAAAAGGCAAGCCGGTATATGAAAGTCCTGCAGTCAGCGATATAGCAGCATATTGCCGTGAGCAGGTTGATGCAATGTGGGATGAGGTTAAGCGTTTTGAAAAGCCGCATACCTATTACGTCGATCTCTCGCAGGATCTTTGGGATCTCCGCTTCGAAATGCTCAAGGATATTTCTTCTAAAGGAGATAAACGATAATGAAAAAAATATTGTGCTTGGTTTTAGCGTTATCAATGCTTTGCTGTTTTGCCGCTTGCCGCGGAGGATCGGATTCCGATTCTAAAAAAGGTGAGATTGATAAATATGCCAAAAACGGTGAGATACCTGAATATGGCGTAAAACTCGGTTCCTCTGCCGATAGCGTTATTGAGTATTATAACGATCTTGCCGATAAAGAGGATAACCAGGATTTGGTGCTCACCCAGTACGAGGGCAACACCGCAGTTAATCTTATGAATGGTGTTCAGTCGTTTTATTATGAAAAGAAGCACGCCGATAAGGGTGTTTCGGTCTTTGCGGTAACAGGTGGCGAGGCTTTCGGTTTTGAACTTGGCAACACCACAACAAAGAGTGATGTTTTAGAGCGCCTTGCGGCAGAATACACTGAAACCACAGCCGCAACCGAGCAGCTTTATTTCCTTCCCGGCACGGTTGACGGCGCCGAGGTAATAACCTGCCACTTCGATAAGATAAGACTTGAATTTTTCTTCTTCGAGGATTTTCTTTCTGCAGTGTGCCTGACTAACACCGAATACTGGACCGATTAACTCAGAACCGCAGACGGGAAACCGTCTGCGGTTTTTATTGACACTAAAAAGTAGTGGTATTATAATATTTATGAGGTGTTGCATAATGCTTAAAATTACCGATTTAACTAAAACCTATGGCGATAAAAAGGCGGTTGATAATCTTTCCCTTTGGATAAAGAGGGGAGAGATTTGCGGCTTTATCGGACATAACGGCGCAGGCAAAACCACCACTATTAAAGCGGTGTGCGGAATTTTGCGTCCCGATAACGGCGAGATTTTAATAGGCGGTGATAACATTGCCGAAAAGCCGCTTGAGTGCAAAAGAAAAATCGCCTATATTCCTGATAACCCCGATTTATATGAATTTATGACCGGCATGCAATATCTCAACTTTGTGGCTGATATTTTTGGTATCAGCACAGAGGATAGAAAGCAGCGCATAGAAAAATATGCCGCAGATTTTGAGCTCACCGCAGCACTGGGTGAGCCCGTGTCCTCGTATTCTCACGGAATGAAGCAAAAGTTAGCCGTTATTTCGGCGCTTATCCATGAGCCGGAGCTAATTATTATGGATGAGCCGTTTGTAGGTCTTGACCCGAAATCCAGCCATCTGCTTAAAAAAATAATGAGAGAGTGCTGCGAAAATGGTGCAGCAATTCTTTTCTCCACCCACGTGCTGGAGGTTGCTGAAAAGCTTTGCGATAAAATTGCTATCATAAAAAGCGGCAAACTCATAAAGTACGGCAGTATGGATGAGGTTAAGGGCGATGATTCGCTTGAAGAGGTATTCCTCGAATTGGAGGAAACCAATGACTAAAATCTTACTCAAAAAGCAGCTAATGGAGGTTTTCTCCTGGGCGTTTGCAGATAAGAAAAAGAATAAAAAGCGTTCTAAAATAGGTGTTATTTTTCTATCGTTTATATTCTTTGCTTGCTTTGCCGTCTTAGCTGTTGTCTTTTATAAGGGAGCCGAGTTTTTGTGCACTCCGCTTGTAGCGGCAGGCTTTTCTTGGCTTTATATTGCGCTTGTAATGCTGGTTGCGGTTGCAATCGGCGTATTCGGCAGCGTGTTCGGTACTTATTCCTCGCTTTATTGCTCCAAAGATAATGATTTTCTTTTATCCATGCCAATACCTCCGCGCAAAATAATTCTGGCGCGTCTTGCAACCGTGCTGCTCACAACAGTTATATATGAATTTATCGTTATCATCCCTGCAACTGCGGTATGGTTTGTTTGCGGGAAAACCTCATCAACACAGATAATTTTCACGCTGCTTGTTGCCGTATGCGTAACGCTTTTTGCAGTTTCGCTTTCCTGCATGCTCGGCTGGGCAATCTCGCTTGTGTTGCTGCGTGTTAAACGCAAAAATCTTATCACGGTTATTTTCACGCTTATATTCATAGCGGTCTATTATTACGTTTATTATAATGCTTATTCAATTCTCCAAAGCATTTTGGCAAATCCTGCCGCAGTTGGTGAAAAAATTAAAAGCGTGCTTTTCTTTTTCTACCACTTAGGTCTTGCGGCAGATGGTAAGGCGGTATCGCTTCTAATTTCTGTGGGCGTAACCGCACTGTTTTTGATTATAACCTTTATGCTGGCTTCTAAGAGCTTTCTGGGTTCGGCAACCACAAACGTTGGTAGCGCAAAGGGAAGTAAAAAAGCATCTTCCATTAAATCTGCCTCGCTATCAAGTGCGCTGTTGCGCAAAGAATTCCGTCGTTTCACGGGCAGTGCAAATTATATGCTCAATTGTGCCTTGGGAACGCTGTTTATGCCGGTTGTTTCTGTTGTGCTGTTGTTTAATGCCGATTTCCTCAAAACTGCATTGGCGGTTTTGTCTACCGAGCAGCGAGATATTGTCGCTCTAATTGCTTGCGGGCTGTTATGTATGCTCATATGTATGAACGATATAACCGCACCAAGCATTTCACTAGAGGGTAAAAGTCTTTGGATTTATAAGAGTCTGCCTGTTAAGGCGACCCATATTTTTGCCGCAAAGGTTAAACTTCACCTTTATCTTACCTTGCCTGTGATGTATATCTTTGCATTGTGTGCCCTTATCATAATAAAGCCAAGCGCTTTAATGTGGTTGCTTGTGCTGTTGATAGGCTCTTTATTCTCGTGCTTTATGGCGTTGGCTGGGCTTGCTATAAATTTAAAAGCACCAAAGCTTGATTGGACCAACGACGTTGTTCCCATAAAGCAGAGCCTCAGCGTAACGCTTGCACTTTTTGGCGGTTGGGCAGCCGTTGCGGTTCTCGGTGCACTCTATTGGTTGACTTATAAATTCTTGAGTGCTGCCGCGTTTTTAGCCGTAATCGCATTTCTGTTGGCACTGTCTTGTGCTTTGCTTTGCAAATGGCTCAAAAACCGCGGTTCGGTCATATTCTCTAATCTTTAATAAAAACCCTCTGATTTTTTTAAAAAAGCAGAGGGTTTTTGGCTTGAAAAACGGATAAAAAGTGATATAATAACCAAAGTGAATGAAGGTGAAAACATGGTCGAAAATATAGTAGGCGCAGTTTTGGCAACCGTGGCAGGTTTTTTAATTGCCTTGCTTAATTTCCAAATCTCCAAAAAGGCACTAAGGAAAAACCCTAATCTGTATTTAGCGGCATCAACCTTTCGCCTCGTTATCACAGTAGTATTTGTGGTTGTAAGCTATCTGTTTGCCGAAAAGGCCATTGAAGAAAGCTTTTGTGTTTTAATTGGTGGTGTGCTTGGAGTAACTCTGACGGGATTTTATTTCACAAGCAAATTGCTAAAACTTAATTCGGCAGATACTGAAAAGGATGGTGAGAATGCCGATGGGTGAAAAATCTAAGGTTTTAATAAAGTTGTTCGGCGTTCTGGACGTAACGGGCGAGGTTGTCACAATGTGGATAATCTTAGGCGTTGTTACGATTCTTTCGCTTATCGTTAAGCATTCGCTTAAAGAACGCCCGGGCAGATTTCAAAATATGATTGAAACTGCCGTTGAATCGCTCGATAATTTCTTTTCGGGAAATTTGGGTGCAAAAAAAGCGCGAAAATATTTTCCGTTCCTTGCAACGCTGTTCATTTTTATAATACTTTCAAACTATTCGGGGCTAATTCCCGGCGTAGGTCTTACCGACTACGTAAAAGCACCAACCGCTTGTCTCTCCGTAACGGCTGCGCTTGGTATTGTAACCTTTATCTTTCTGCAAACCTCGGGTATTCGCCATAGTGTGAAGCATTATTTCAAGCATTTTGTATCACCAATAGCGCTTATGCTTCCGCTTTTGCTGCTCGATGAGTTTATAAAGCCCGCGTCACTCGCTTTACGTCTTTACGGTAACGTTTTCGGCGAGGAGACAGTAACCGAGGAACTATATCACATTATGCCTATCGGAGCCCCCGTGGTAATGATGGTGTTATCGCTTCTTTTCTGCGCTTTGCAGGCAATAGTATTCACAATGTTAGTGTCCATTTATTTGGATGAAGTAACCGAAACAGAATAACCAAAAAGGAGATAATAAACATGACTAAAGGAATTATAGCAATCGCAGCTGCAATCGCAATTGCACTCAGCACCATAGGTCCCGCAATCGCGCAGGGTAAAACAGCTAAATCTGCAATGGAGAGCATTGCCCGTCAGCCCGATGCCGCCAAGGACATTCGTTCCACACTTATCATCTCGCTGGCACTTATGGAGGCCCTCACTATCTATGGTCTTCTTATTGCCTTTATGCTCATTTCTAAAATCTAAGGAGTTTCAAAATGAACATACAACCGTCCATCATAGTCTGGACAGTTATCTGCTTTGTTCTGCTGATGCTCATTCTCAACAATCTTTTGTTCAAGCCCGTGCTCCACGTTATTGATGCGCGCAAGCAAAGGGTGGAAGCGGCGCGTGCAAAAAAACAATCACGTGAGCGCCTTTTGGAACAAATGGCTGAGCAAAAGCTCGCTGCCGAGCGCGAAAATGCTGCGCGCGCGGAGGCCGAGAGCAGACAAAAAGTAGAAAAGATCCAGCAAGACGGCAAAAGGGAAGTCCAGAAAGCACAGAAAAAGCGTCTGGATATGGTGAATAAATATAGAGAGCAAATGAAGGAAGAACACGAGCAGATAGTAAAGCAGGTAACCCCAGAAATGGAAAGCGTTGCCAAGTTGTTTGCCGACGTTCTTGTTTCGAATAGGGTATAATGCTATGGAAATACAGTACGTTATTATAAATTTCCTCATTCTTGCCGCTATATTGTTCATTTTCGGTCGAAAGATGATAATGGGCATCTTTAGCCGCCGTCTTGAAAGAATAGAACAAGAATTAAAGGAAATCGCTGCGGAAGAGAACACCCCCGACCCTGAGCCGAGGGAATTTCCCGTTTATCATTCCGTTTCGGTCGATTCCGCAGAGTTGGCAGAAGCAGCCGCTACCGTAAAAGAAAAAATAGAACAAATCGAAGAGTTCGGTGAGCGCGAATGTCACGAGGTTCATCGTGAGATGATAGTTGATGCTCGCAGCGAGCTTTTTTCTGTAATGCAAAAGAGCGTAGCTAAGCTATTCTCCGAGCAACCTTATTATGATAAAATTCGTGAGCTGGATAACACCGTGCTTGATGCTATTCTTGCACGCATAAAGCTCACACCTGGTGATATGGCATATCTTCGTCATAAGGATGTACTATACGTAACGGTTACTTCCGCGTTTCCGTTATCGCAGGAGCTTATGGATCGTATCAACCACGCCGCTACCGAGCTTGTTGATACCGTATCGGGCAAAATCTCTCTTTGGTTTTTGCAGGATAGCGATCTCATCGGCGGCTTTAAGCTCCGTATAGGCGATACCGTTTATGACGGTACTATAAGCGAGGAACTTTACCAATTCAGAAAAAGTCTCACGCGCGATCCCATCCGTGATAGCGATGCGGCACGCGAGCTTATAAAAGAATTCAAAGATAAAGCCAAGAACTTCGATCCACATATTCACGTTTACCAGCTTGGCAGGGTTATGACCGTGTCGGATGGTATTTGTTGGATGGATGGTCTTGCCGATATTATGTATGGCGAGGTTGTTGAGTTTGAATGTGGCGAACGCGG
>JAZOPP010000156.1:0-4477 GCA_045655625.1 Acutalibacteraceae bacterium | reverse complement strand
CTCAACTATGGAAGGAGTATCCGGAACTGCCCTTAATCTTCCCAACCCCAAAAGAGATGGTTATATTTTTGCGGGTTGGTATAACAAAAGTGGCGATAAGCTTTTCACAGATATCGTCTTCCCGGACAAGAAAACCGAACTATATGCTAAATGGGATATAAGAGGAAATTTCTCGGGCTTTGAAAATACTGAGGCGTTTGATACTCCCGGCTCACTCCCGTTTACTGTTCGCTGTAAGCTTACAACCGAGGATGCCGCTTCTGGCACTACCTCGCTTTTGTATGATTACCACACAGTTGATAATGCAACCATGGCTCTTGCCACCGTTTCGTTCATTGATGACTGCGGACTTACATACACGTTTACAAATGACGTAGAATATATTTTAACCTTTAAATACAAGGTTGTTTCGGTAACAAAACCGGGCAATTTCGGTGTTATTTCCTCTGATGACCAGGCTCCGTGGAGAAACCGCATTGAGCAGGTCGGCAATCGTGCCGCAAACGGCTACAGCGAAGAGGATATCGGCAAAGGCTGGCAGACCAAAACCATAAAATTCAAGCCGACCGGTATGGAAGAAGTTGCCGAGTATTTCGGCTTTGCAATTTCTGGCTGTGGTAAGCTTTATGTTGACGATATTCTTATCAGAGTTGATGATAAGAACTCAGAATATAAGGGCCATGTTATTGAGTTTGAATCAAACGGCGGCACCTTTATTCCTCCTATTTACGGAAAAGCGGGCGATTCAACAACCATTCCTGAAGAGATTGAAAGAAAAGGCTATAATTTTGTTGGCTGGTATGCAGATAAGGACCTTATCCACGAGTTTGAGGAAACAACCTTTGTTCGTTCAAATACTGTCGTTTATGCTGACTGGTTTGTAAAAAGTAAGCCTCAGGCGCCCACAGGCAATGCCGGCAGCGAAATCGGAAATAGCAGTAGCGAAGTTGGTAGCGAGGATGAGGGACAGCAGACAATAGTTCCCGATAATTCCAAACCATCGGACAATGAGCCTTTAGATGAAAAACAGTTCGATATGACAGTGGTTTATATCATTATCGCTGCGGTAGGCGCACTTGTGGTTGTAGGTGTGGTCATTGTGATTGTCACAAGCAAGGCAAAAGCCAAAGTTGCATCTTCTGCCAAAGCAGAGAAAAACGATGCGGCGAATGACGATAAAGAGGCAAAATAAACAATAACAAAGGTTATATTTTGTTCACTTATACTTAACAAAAAACTTGAAATCAACTCTTTGTTTTGTTATAATACTTACAAGAGTGGCGTTTTGTCCGCTTTTTTTGCATTGGATAAAATGCTGAATAACCCAAAGTACATCTTAAAGGAGAATCATTTATGATGACAAGGAACATTAGAAAGGTGCTTAGTATTGTATGCGCTGTTGCTCTTGTTATGTCACTTTGTGTAGTGTCATTAATAGGAACATCCTCCGCATTTAAAGCAACCGATGCCCCTCTTGGCACCGAGACTAAGCTTACCTTTGATGACGCAGCCGATATGGCTTCTAAAAACGATGGTGGCAAGGTTAAAATCGTTGACGACAATGGCAATAAGGTTGTTAGCATAACTGTTGCTAAGAACGGACCTTATATGTTCGGCTTTGCAAATAGCGATAAAACCGGAAAATTTGAAATAACCCCCGGAGATACATATCTTATTACATTCAGATATAAGATTCTTGCCGGAGCAACCGGAACTAAGGATAAAGTAGGTCTTTATCTTTATAACGGTATATCTTCAACTTGGGCTGAATCAACAACATTAAATTCGGCTGATACCGGTCACAGAACCGTTTTAAGAGCTGTTGAGTATAAGCTTGATGCTGCCAATTCTACCGGCTCTAAGGGTTCATATGTTCTCAAAGAGGATACAGAGTGGATGACTGCAAGAATAGTTTACACTGCCACTAAAACCCTCCGCAGAGATGAGCCTCTTACATTTATGCTTTCGGCTGGTGATACTGCTAAGACCCAGAGCTTAACAGCTTATGTTGATGATGTTACTATTGATACCGTAACAGAAGAAGAAAACATCAACGCAACAACTGTTTACGATTTTAAGGGAGCTGATGGCTCATATACCGATGTTGCGGGCCAGTCAGGTTCTTGGCAGGCAAACAACGGTGCACCTTCTGTTGATGCAGATGGCCTTCATTTCTCTGGTAATACAGTTTCTGTAGGCTCTACACCCAACTGGATTCACAAGGGTGCTATTGCTGATCCCGATTATGGTTCTCCTGTTCTTAAGTCTGGCGCTGCATATAGCGTAACTGTTAAATATAAGCTTGAGGCAAAAGCAGCAGATGTAACTACTGCAAACCTCAACCTTGTTTACTCAGGCAATAATAAGTCTGCCGGCTTTGCAGCTGCAGCTGATGGTTCTGCAGCCCCCGGTCTTAACACTGGCGCTGCAAACTTCCTCGGCGCTTATATAGCTTCTGATTCTAAAACTGCTGATACCGCAGTTTCAACCGATTGGCAGACCTTCATCTATAGCTTTACTGCTACCGATGCAATGCACGGCTGCAATCTTCTTCTTTCTATCAGCACCGATTCAAAGGGCGTAGCAACATACTGCATTAAATCAGTTACCGTTAAAGAAGTTTATAGTAAAGACGGTGCAACTGCAGTTACCTTTATTACCAATGGCGGTAACGCAATGGGTGATGATATTTACCCTGCAGGAACAGATATTAAGGATATTCCCGTTCCTACTCATTCAAACGCAAACAAGGGCTTCGCAGGTTGGTATCTCGATGTTGCTATGACTAAGCCGGCAACCAAGATCACCGGTTCTAAACTAACCCTTTATGCAAAGTGGCAGAATGCTAACAATAGCGAAATCACATTTAATAATACAGGTGAAATTTCCAAGAAAAACTTAGCTATCGGTTCAACTCTTCCGAATCCTGTTCGTCCGAATACTGCCATCTTCTTCGAGGGTTGGTATCTCGACCTTGATTTCACTCAGAAGATTACTAAGGTTCCCGTAAATGATTGCACCGTTTATGCTAAATATACCTATGTATATAATGCTATGAACAATCAGGCATTTGCAAGCACACTTGGTAATAAGGTATCAATTGATGTTGATCCTGATGACGCTACCAACAATGTTCTTAAGCATTATGTTCCTCATGGTAACTTCTATAACTTTGGTGTTTCGGCTTATGATGCAGTTGGAGCTAAGGAATATACCTTAAAGCTTAACACCAAGTATTATATTTCATTCAGATATAAAGTTGTTGCTGGTTCTACCGGTGGTCTTGTTGAACTTTATCATGGTGAAAAAGCTGGCACAACTGATGCTACTAAGGTTTCAACCGGCATTTCTTTCCGTTGGGATGATGCAACCGGTGCTGCTGGTACCGATTGGATAACCGTTGAAAGATATATCGATATGGGTGATTCCTATTACTTTGGCTCTGCTAACGTTAACCCTGAAAACGGTAACTTCTCTAAGTTGGAGCATCTCTATGTCGGATGCGGCGGCCGTGCAGGTGGCGTAAACAACAAGGGAACCGTAACCGTTCTCTTTGACGATATTATCATCGGTGAGTATTCCGAGGAAGTTCCTACCGGCGCAGTTGGTGTTTACTTCGAAACCAATGCTAACAAGATTGCTCCGAGATTCGGTTATAAGGGCGAGAAGATTACAATGCCTGAAGACCCCACTCTCTCAGCTCATAAGTTTATTGGCTGGTATACCGATAAGGCTCTTAAAGTTCCTTTCACAGCAAAGACCTTCTCTGATAAAACCATAAAACTTTATGCAAAGTGGGAAGCAACTGAATGGGTAATGGATTTTGATAACTTCAGCGCAACATCAGTTGGCCATACCGACCGTGCTATTGTTGACTCTGAAGGAAGCAATAACTACCTCGATTATCAGTTTGCGCGTGGAACATCAGGTGCAGCTGCTTCTTCAGGTGGTCGTGTTCTTGTAAACCGTGGTATGGATGATATTTATAATCTTAACCCCGGCGTTTCTTACACTATAACACTTAAGTATAAGGCTCTTGAAGTCAACTCAGAAACAGCTATTGCTTTCCGTAATGTTGAAGCTCAGTCTCTCTGGCGCGGAAGTTCACAGCTCTTCAAAAAAGAAATCAAAATTCCCAATGTAACTAATGATTGGGTAACCGTTACAACTAAATTCAAAGCTGATATGGGTGAATCTTCTAACACTTGTTTATCACTTGATATCAAAGGCGACGCACATATCCTTGTTGACGACGTTAAGGTTGTTCCTGAAGTTGATGTAGCTCACGTTTACGGTTCTGTAAACATCAGCTACGAAACTAATGGCGGCCACAATTGCGATGCAATTTCGGGTGACCCCGGCGATGCAATCACATTGCCCAAGCCCAGCCGTCCCGGATTTATCTTCAACGGTTGGTATAAAGATACCAAATTTAAATCCAAGTTTACCGATAAGAAGTTTGGTGAAGAAGGTAGAG
>JAZOPP010000155.1:0-8859 GCA_045655625.1 Acutalibacteraceae bacterium | reverse complement strand
GTTTTTGAGTGTGTAAAGCATTTGCTCGGCATCAACCTGATTTTTGGGGCAACCGAGCGATACCATTGCAACCTTAATTGACATTGCTATTCCTCGCAGTTTTCAAGTATTTCTGAATATTCCTTTAGTGCCGCCTTAACGTCGCTAAAGGAGAAGCCCTTTCTGATAAGGGCGGCATAAACCTTGCGAACACCATCCTCGTTTTGCAGGCGAGAACGGTATTTGGTTTGCAGCAACTCGCTTATCTGGGCGACGGGGTCGGGGGAGAGCGCATCCACTGCATCGCGGGCAATTTCGTTCGGTATGCCTTTTGCGAAAAGTTTTCGCAAAATCTCACGGTTGGATACGTTGCCCTCACTCAGCGACTGCGCCAGCCTCTCGGCGAGGGCGCGGTCATTGATAAGGCCCAACTCCTCCATTCGTTCTACCGCGTGCAGGGTGGCATCAGGTGAAAAGTTGCGGCGCAGTTTTTCACTCAGTGCGCGGCGCGATAGATCTCCTCGCGAGATATACCACAGTGCGCGCGAGCGGGCGCGGTCACGGTCACTCTGCAGGCAAAGCTCTTTAAACTTGCGCTCATCAAGCTGCGAGTTTTTTGTTATGCCTGCGGCGGCAACCGTTTCGGCATTAAGCAAAAACTCTTTGCCGTCTATTATCAGCGCAACCTGTCCCTGCCGCGCTTTTTTAATATCTTCTACGGTCATTATTCGTCAACCGCAACGTCGATGCTAATCTTGCGCTTGCGACGAGGCTCTTCGGGTTCCACAGCGGTGGGTGCTGCTGCGGGAGCCTCGGTCTTCACGCCGTCCTCGCTAACGCCTGCTGCCGCGAGAATCTTCTGCTCGAGCTCGGCTGCAAGCTCGGGGTTATCGGCAAGGATAATCTTAACGTTATCTCTGCCCTGACCGAGACGGGTCTCGCCATAGTAGAACCAGGCGCCCGAACGCTTAATAACTTCATACTCAACACCGAGGTCAACTATCTCGCCCTCTCGGGAGATGCCGGTGCCGTACATAATATCGAACATTGCCTCACGGAAGGGAGGAGCAACCTTATTTTTAACTATCTTTGCCTTGGTGCGCGAGCCGATCATCTCGCCGTTTACCTTGATGGTTTCGGTGCGGCGAACATCGATTCTTACCGAAGCATAGAACTTAAGCGCACGACCGCCCGTAGTGGTTTCGGGGTTGCCGTACATAACGCCAACCTTTTCGCGCAGCTGGTTGATGAAAATTGCGATACAGTTGGACTTGGAGATAGCGCCTGCCAGCTTACGCAGAGCCTGCGACATAAGTCTTGCATGGAGGCCAACGTGGGAATCGCCCATATCACCCTCAATTTCGGCACGCGGAACGAGCGCTGCAACCGAGTCGATAACAACTATATCGATAGCGCCCGAGCGAACGAGAGCCTCGGTGATTTCGAGAGCCTGCTCACCCGTGTCGGGCTGAGATACTAAAAGCGCATCAATATCAACGCCGAGGTTTTTGGAATATATCGGGTCGAGCGCGTGCTCAACGTCGATAAACGCTGCGGTGCCGCCGCGCTTCTGAGCCTCTGCGATTGCGTGGAGCGCAAGGGTGGTTTTACCCGAGGATTCGGGTCCAAAAATTTCTATTATTCTGCCGCGCGGAAGTCCGCCAATGCCCAGAGCCATATCAAGCGCAACCGAGCCTGTGGGGATATGCTCAACCGCCATGCCGATATTCTCGCCGAGGCGCATTACCGCTCCTTTACCAAACTGTCGCTCAATTTGTCCCAGCGCGGTTTCCAGTGCTTTAGTCTTGTCGTCTGCCATTTTCTTTTCTCCTCTGAAATAAATTTAAGTTTCTCACTCTGAGGTATATTATATAGTATCGAGAGTCCCAAAAACGACCCTCTCGTTTCCACCGTAGTCCTTTCGAACGGTTATGTTTTTAAGACCTGCCGCCTCAAACAGTGCCGAAACCTCGGCAGCCTGGGTGTAGCCTATTTCAACCGCCAGCATTCCGCCTTTTTTAAGGCAGGGGAGCCAATTTTTGATTATCGCTTTATAAAACGTTAGCCCATCCTCGCCGCCATAAAGCGCGGTGTGCGGCTCGCATTTCACTTCGGCATCGAGCGCATCCATCTCATCACCGCGGATATAGGGCGGATTGCTCACGATTATATCGTATTCGCCCTCGCCCGCCTGCTCGATATCGCCCTTTAGGGGCTTTACTGCCGAGCGGTTAAGCTCTATATTGCGAACAAGATAGGAATACGCTTCATCGTATTTTTCAAGCGCCGAAACGGTAGCATTTTTGCAGTTTTTTTCTATCGCAATCGCAACGCAACCGCTGCCTGAGCAGAGGTCGATGCAGTGAATCGGCTTATCGCCGATAAACTCTATCGCAGTATCACATAAAATCTCGGTGTCGGGGCGGGGGATAAGCACTCCTCGACCGACGTAGAAGGGTAGGGAATAGAACTCCCACATTCCAAGCAGATACTGCAGCGGTTCGCCCGCAAGGCGCCGCTCGATAAGCTCGGAAAGCTCCGAAAAATCGATTTCCTCCATATCGTCCGAGAGGTAATCTATTATTTGCGCCGCCTCAAATCTCGCTGAGGCTATGCCTGCCTCATGCAGCTTTTTTGAAGCGCGCTTGAAGGCTTCGTGTCCGTTCATTGCTGTTCCTCTTGTGAGAGCGCCGCCTTTTCTTCCTCGGGCAGTACCTCCACGACCGCTGCGATAGCAATTTCTATCATACAGTCCTCGGGTTCCTTTGTGGTTATGCGTTGCAGCCAAAGTCCGGGCGCCGCAATAATGCGGGTGAGCAGGTTATCGTGCCTACCGCAGATTTTCAAAAGCTCGTAGCCAACGCCGCAGATAAAAGGCACCATTAAAATTTTAACCAGCACCCAAACGTAGCGGTTGGTATAAACGTCTTTAAAGATGAGCTGAACGATGGTTGAGAACAAAAATCCAACCAAAATCATAAGTATCATAAACGAGGTTCCGCAGCGTGGATGAAAACGCTTTTGCTTTCTCACGTTTTCAACCGTGAGCGGCAGGTTATGCTCAAAGCAGAAGATGGTTTTATGCTCGGCGCCGTGATACATAAACACGCGCTTGATATCCTTCATGTGGGATACCGCCCACACGTAGAAAACGAACACCGACATTTTTATAACCTGCTCGGTGAGCGAGCGCACCCAAGCCGAGGGAGCCTTGCCTGCGATTTCGGTTATACCGTCAACCGCCAGACGCGGCAACAGCATAAAGAGCACAACGGCCAGTCCTACGCCCAACACCGCAGCCAGCACCATAACAACACTCATAACTGCGCCCGAGAGCTTCTTTTTCTCGGTTTCGCCCTGCTCGTTTTCTTCCTCAACCTCGGTAAAGCCCGATTTATCGGCTGAGAGCATGAGCGCCTTATAGCCCTGCACCATCGCTTCTATAAAGTTTACGATTCCTCTCAAAAACGGGAGTTTAAGCGGCTTGATTTTTTCTTTAATCGAGCGGTGATTAAGCTCGGTTATATCGATTTCGCCGTTTGGCAGGCGAACTGCCATTGCGGTGCGGTCGGGACCTTTCATCATTATGCCTTCGATAAGTGCCTGTCCGCCCACGGATATTTTTTTATTCATTTTCAGTCTCCTCAGGGGTTTGCTGTTCACGAGTCTCGGTGGCAGGAGGGATTATTTCTTCCACCTTCTCCTTCGCCGGTTCCTCTATTGCGGGCAGAGCAACCGTTACGGTTGTGCCCTCGCCCTCCTTACTCTCTAAAAATAAGAGTCCGTTATGCTGTTTTACAATTTCATCGGCAACGGCAAGACCTATGCCCGAGCCGCGCACCTTGGTGTTGGATTTGAAGAACTTTTCCTTAACCCTATCGATATCCTGCGCAGGAATGCCCACGCCGGTATCGTTCACCTTGGTAATAATTACGCCCTCTTCCTCATACTGCGAAACAATAACGTGTCCGCCCTTTTCGGTGTATTTAACGGCGTTATCGATTATGTTGATATATACCTGCTTGAGGCGGTCGCGGTCACCCTCGACAAACACGCGCTTGGGGGCAGGGAAGAAGGAAAGCTCAATTTCCTGCTGCTTGGCAAGCTCGAAATACATATCAACCGCCTCGGAGAGCGTTTTGCCGATATCGAGCATACCTGTTTCAATTTTAAGTCGACCCGACTGAATGCGCGAGAAATCGAGCAGCTCTTCAACGAGTCCCGAAAGGCGCTCACTCTCGCCGAGCACAACGTCAAGTCCCTTTTTAACTATTTCATCATCGGCGCCGACCGACATTTTTGCGGTCTCGCCCCAGCCGCGTATTGCGGTGAGCGGAGTGCGAAGCTCGTGCGAAACCGAGGATATGAAATCGTTTTTCATCTGCTCTGCTGATTTAAGCTCGCTCGCCATGAAGTTGATGGAATCGCAAAGCTGACCAAGCTCACTCTCCTTGGGCACTGCTATTCGGGTATCGAAATCGCCCATGGCGATTTTTCTCGCCATTTTGCTAACCTCTTCAACAGGTCGCACGATTGAACGAATGAAATAAATTCCCGAAAGCCAGCTGAGTGCGAGAAAGCCCGCTCCAACCAGCACGCAGATAAGGCATATGAGCAGCACCTTGCGGTCGGCAGGTCCCATGGATACAACCCATCGCACCGCGCCGTTTGAGCCGCTGCCGAAATCGGTTAAAATTGTGGTTTCGGCCATAACCTTTTCGCCCGCACCGTTTTTGCCTATCCATTTAGAGGGTTTATCGGCAAGTGCGTTTTTATAGTCGGGCATTTCCTGCGCCGTGGGCTCAAAGCCGTTGGAGGCGATGATAACCCTGCCGCTGCGGTCTATTATTTGTATTTCAAGCTTATCCTTATGCTCAAACTGCTCAACGTATTCTTTTGCGGTGTCCGAAAATTTTTCGCTATCGCAGGTGGCGAGCAGCGTGAGGTCGGTTGTGTATTCCCGTGCGGCGTCATAAACCGAGTTATAATAGCGCGACTGAATGGTGAGGCAAACGATAACCTCAAGCACAACCACAACCGCAGCTATAACGAGGAATACGTTTAAAAACCAATGGGAGGAAATGCTCTTGCGCGTTACTTTTATCTCAAGCTCCATTTCTGCCTCCTTCGGTTTTTTATTTATTCTGCTGTGTTCCATTTATATCCCATTCCCCAAACGGTAACAAGATTTTTCGGTCTTGAGGGGTCGTCCTCTATCTTCATACGCAGGCGGCGGATATTAACGTCGACTATCTTTTCTTCGCCGTAGTATGCCTCGCCCCAGACCTTAACAAGAATATCGCCTCTGCCGAGAGCGGTATCGGGGTTTAAGAAGAAATATTCAATAATCTGGAATTCAACCTGAGTAAGTTCAATGTCCTTTCCATTTTTGGAGAGAGTGCGCTTGCGGATATTGAGCGCGAAATCACCGAGGCGAATTTCATCGCTGTTTTGTGTTCTTTTGGAGCTGTTGTGCATATCAACGCGGCGATAAAGCGAATCAACGCGCGCCAAAAGCTCGCTGGGACTAAAGGGCTTGGTGATATAATCATCGGCGCCCATCATAAGTCCGCTTATTTTATCCATCTCCTGAGTGCGTGCGGTGAGCATTATAATTCCAAGCTCGCCGGTTTTTTCACGAAGGCGCTTGCAAAGCTCAAAGCCATCTATTCCCGGAAGCGAGATATCGAGAAGCGCAATATCAAAATTGCCCTCGTTCTCAAAAAGCTCCAAAGCCTCCTCTGCGGAGCCTGCCTCAACCGTTTCGTAGCCTGCACGGTTAAGATTTATCGCTTCGAAGCCGCGAATGGCAGCCTCATCTTCAACTATAAGGATTCTTTTCATTTGCTCTCTCCTTCTTTCATAAGAATAACGCTCCTTGCTATCTCCTCTGCGCTGCGGCTGTATTCGCCCTTGTAGGACGATGCCTGCACAGAAATTATGAGCGTTTCGGTCTCGGCGGCTTTAATCCAACCATTTTCCTCTTTCCACTCTTTCTTGAGGGTTTCTTTTATCTTAAAGAGCACGTCAGTTTTTTGGTTTTTCTTCGCATCGTAAAGACTCACGGTCTTAACTTTGCCATCAGTGCTGGTGAGCAGGGTTATTTTATCCTGCAGCCCTTTTGGAATTTCAATGTAATATCCATCGGCAATATCAGTTATTGCGGTTTTATTTACCACAAGTGCCTTGCCGCTATAGGAGCACCATTTGGTGATGTATTCACGGT
This sequence comes from Acutalibacteraceae bacterium, assembly GCA_045655625.1. Classification (GTDB taxonomy): domain Bacteria; phylum Bacillota; class Clostridia; order Oscillospirales; family Acutalibacteraceae; genus SIG589. Next base: position 2,654 of record JAZOPP010000155.1, on the reverse strand, counting down.
CGCCCTCGGCTGCGGAATCAAATCCCGGCGCGACTATATGAACGGGGATGTCTGGCGAGCCATCGCCGTTTATATCAAATATGCCATCATTAAACGGACGCTCGGTGAGGTTTTTGCCCGTCTGCGGGTCAAACAGCGGATTAACCAGCGTATCTCCCGCGAGATAAATTATCTCGGTTGTGGCTCCGTTTCCCTTTTTTCCATCCGCAAACACCGCAGTTTTACCATCCATAAGTTTTGCGAGCGTTACCCCGAAATAGGAGGCGACTGTGCCATCCATAAGCGTGGAGGCGACCTCGTTTATTCCGTTTTCAGTGAGCTCTAAAAGTCTTGCACTTGCGGCGGCTTCGGTGGTATTAAGGTGGAGCAGCAAAAGCTCGTTTTTCTGATCAGTGTTAAGGTCGCAGCATAAAAACTCGGTATATTTTTCTTCGGCTCGGGGCAACAAAATGCTGCCATCAAAGCTATAGACCGAAACCTGCTTATCCACGTTGCCGACTACGTTCCAGCCAACGAGGATTTCCGATAAGCCATCAGAATTTAGGTCGCAAAACTGAACCTGCTCAACTCCCGATGCCAGCGTTTCGGCATCCTTGCTCGCCTGCCATTTGCCGTTCTTCTCGGTTAGCACCGCAACGTGCATCTGGGTTATGTTTTCCTGCAGCGTGCTATAAAACGCTATCGCCTCATCCTTACCGTCACCCGTTAGGTCATAGCGGACTATAGCGGAGCGATACTGTCCGTCAGTGGGGTATTTAAGGGTATATTTTCCCGAAACAAGGCTATCGAGCGCTTCTTTGATTTCACTAACCTCGCCGCCTGCTTCGGGCGCTTTTAAAAGCTCATCGCCCGTTGAGAGCAGACTGCAGCCGGAAAGCAAAAGCGTAAAGGAAAGTATCAGCGCGAATGCCATCGGTTTGAATATTTTCATTGCTCTGCCTCCCTTTTTTAAAATGATATACCTATACAGATACAGTATAACATATTGTATTATAAAATTAAATACTAAATTTTAATTTTGTGCAAACTTTATTTGGATAAAAAAAGACCGCCTCAAGGCGGTCTTTTAATTACTCAATTGTGATATTTGCGCTTTTATCAACCAAGCAGATATAACTGTTGCCTGCGTTGGCGGAGAATGCGGTGCCATCGGCCTTTTTAAAGGTTATCGGCTCGCCGGTTGTGCTCTTCTGCCAGGTGATTTCCTCGCAGCCGCCGTTTGTGAAATAGTAGCCGTTTCCGCCCGAGAGTGCAACGTTTCTGTGACCCTTGTTATCGGAGCCGGTGCAGTTATGTGCGGTTACGGTTGTATACAGCACGAAAACGTTTTTAAATTCGGCGGTTTCGCCTGTTAAGTAGTCTTTCCAGTTGGTATCATTTTTGAACTGCTTTGTATATTTTCCGGTTTTGGTGTTGAAGGAGAATTTGGTAACGTAAGAACCGGAGAACGGAACGGTGATTTTGGTGCCGGGAGCAGTGGGGGTTTCGGCATTTTCGGGAGCGTTGAAGCTTATCCATTTATTATCGGTGGATTTTCTGTCCCATCCGAGGGCATCAAAGCCTGCAGAAAGCTTTTCGCCGCTGGTATACATAGTGTGCTCGCTTGCAAGACCATTCTTTTGGCGGAAGCCATAAGCGGAATATTTGCCGGTGTTTATATCAAAGCTGCTAACGCCCAGTCTGCTTTTAAGGGATGCGAAATGAAAAACATCATAGCCTGCGTGAACGTAGTTCGCATTATGACCATAGGCAAGCTCTAAAAATACCTGACGTGCAGAACGAACGGTTCCGATCTGCGGCAGAGCAGAAATATCGTTGGTTAAGGCTAAAAGACGGGTTATGCCGCCCTCAACGGGGGCCTCATAAACAACATCGAACTTGCCGAGTCCGGTTTGAACTTTCTGAGCAGAGTTAAGATTGTTTATTGTAACTGCGGTTGCCTTGGAATTTTCAAGACTTTTATCAACCTGCAGGCCCGTGAGCGGATTCATAACGGTTGTGGGAACGGGAGCGGGTGTGCTCTCTATAGAGGACGTATCATCCTTTTTGCCGCCGCCACAAGCGGTGAAGGCAAAAACCATAACCAAACATAAACTTAAAGCCAGAATTTTTTTCATGATAAACATCCCCTATTATTTGTAACGTGTTTTAAATATAATACAACATATTGCGTTGCATTGCAAGACCACAAAGAAAAATAAAAATTGGAAAATTTTAAATTTTTTATTTACGTTTAAGATCATGTCATCTCTTTGTTATTTATGGCGCGCTGAAGAAGATTCCCCCGCTTCGCTTCCGCTCGCGGCAGGCACCCGTCGGCGAAAACGATTATCAATCGTTTTCTTCCGCTTATCGCTCCCTCCTTTTCGAATCTTCTTCTCCATGTAAAAATTAAAAGGACCATCTCAAAAGAGATAGTCCTTTTAATGGCGCGCTGAAGAAGATACTCTGCGCCAACATTTTTTCGATCGCTCCGAGCGATTACGAAAAAATTGTTGTGCTCGAGACTTCACTCATTAAAATTCTGCGCGAATTTTAATTTCGCTGCGACGTCCTCCCTTCGGGAGTTCTCTTTTTAACAAAGCAAAATAAATAAGACCACACCGCTTTGGTGTGGTCTTATTTATGGCGCGCTGAAGAAGATTCGAACTCCC
>JAZOPP010000154.1:0-2634 GCA_045655625.1 Acutalibacteraceae bacterium | reverse complement strand
ACGCTGGAGCGACTGGGGAAAATGCCGCTGCCTCCGTACATCAAGGAAGAACTGGAAGACAGTGAGCGATATCAAACCGTTTACTCCAAAGTAGTCGGATCGGCTGCCGCGCCGACGGCAGGACTTCATTTCACACCCGAGCTTTTGAAAAAAGCCGAGGAAAAAGGGGTTCAGATTGTCCGCGTTCTTCTTCACGTTGGGCTTGGAACCTTCCGCCCGGTTAAAGAGGACGACCTTTCAAACCACACCATGCACGCCGAATTTATAAAAGTCACCCAAGAGGCGGCGGACAAAATTAACGAAATCCATGCCAAGGGCGGACGTGTTATCGCCGTCGGCACCACCAGCGTGAGAACGCTTGAGACCGCAACCGGCGACGACGGTATCGTCAGACCCTACGAGGGTGAAACGTCAATTTTTATCCACCCCGGTGTTAAATTCAAATGCGTAGACGCTATGATAACCAATTTCCATTTGCCCGAAAGCACGCTTATTATGCTTGTTTCAGCTTTTGCAGGCTACGATAACACAATGAATGCATATAAAACCGCCGTGGAAGAAAAATATCGTTTCTTCTCATTCGGCGATGCCATGTTTATAAAATAATTTCACGAGGTATTTAAATGTTCACAGTTAATAAAACCGAGGGCAGAGCGCGTCTTGGCACGTTCGAGACCGTTCACGGCACGGTGAAAACACCTGCTTTTATGAACGTTGCCACTTCAGCCGCCATTAAAGGTGCCGTATCTGCCGAGGATTTAAAGGCACTGCATTGTCAGGTAATGCTCAGCAACACCTATCATCTTCACGTAAGGCCCGGTGATGAGCTTATTCACAAACTTGGCGGTCTGCATAAGTTTTCAACGTGGGATGGTCCTATTCTTACCGATAGCGGCGGATTTCAGGTATTCTCACTCGCGTCCCTTCGCAAGATAGAAGAAGAGGGCGTAACCTTCAATTCACACGTTGACGGCAAGCGCATCTTTATGGGCCCTGAGGAGAGTATGCAAATTCAATCGCACTTGGGTTCTACTATTGCAATGGCATTCGATGAGTGCGTTGAAAACCCTGCAACACATAGTTATTCAAAAGCCTCGTGCGACAGAACCTATCGTTGGCTGGTGCGCTGTAAAGAAGAGATGAAGCGCTTAAACTCGCTTGAGGATACGATAAACCGTAACCAAATGCTTTTCGGCATCAACCAGGGCTGTACATTTTCTGATTTGCGAATCGAGCATATGAAGCAAATTCGCGAACTCGATCTTGATGGCTATGCAATCGGCGGTCTTGCCGTTGGCGAACCCACAGAAGATATGTATCGCGTTATTGAAGACGTTGAACCCTATATGCCGACCGATAAGCCGCGTTATCTTATGGGCGTTGGAACTCCTGCCAATATTCTAAATGGCGTTGAAAGGGGAATAGATTTATTCGACTGCGTAATGCCCAGCCGCAACGCTCGCCACGGGCAGCTGTTCACTAATTTCGGAATAATCAATCTTAATAACGAGAAGTATAAGGATGATTTAAGTCCTATCGATCCCGAATGCGATTGCCCTGTTTGCAAGCGTTATTCCAAGGCTTATCTTCGTCATCTGCTCAAAAGCGGTGAAATGCTCTCGCAGCGACTTCTTGTTATGCATAATCTGCACTTTTATAATACCCTTATGGAAGAAATTCGAGAGGCGTTGGCAGAGGGCAGATTTGCTGAATATAAAAAAGAAAAAGAACAGATTATCGGAACTCGCGTTTAAATTAAAATAGTTCTTGAAATGTTCATAAAATAAAGTTATAATGTATTTAGCATTTTTTGGAGGTTTAATATCAATGAATTTTTCTAACTTTCTTTTAGAAGCAACCGCAAGCAATACCAGCAGCAAACCTGCAGGTGGCGGCAGTGCAGTGTTTATGATCGTTTATATCGCTATTCTCGGTCTTGCAATGTATTTCCTTCTTATTCGCCCCAACAAGAAAAAGAAGAAGGCAGAGCAGGCTCTCCGCGAGAATCTTCAGGTTGGCGATGAGATCGTAACCATCGGCGGTTTCTATGGTCGCGTTATGTCGATTAAGGACGACAGCCTTGTTATCGAGTCGCTCGGTGATCATTCCAAGCAGCGCATCGCAAAGTGGGCTATTCAGCAGAATCTCACCATTCACGATACTCCTGCTAAAAAGTAATTGAATATTTTTTGCCCCTTCCGAATAGTAATATTTGGGAGGGGATTTTTTTGACCATAAATAAGGAAACCAAAACAAATTTCAAAAAATTAGCGCTCTGCACACTTTTTGCATTTTTAATAACGCTCGTATCTCTATTTATTGTTGCTTGCTTTATGCACATTGCAGAAATAGACAGCAAATATTCAAGCCCTTTATCATCAATTGGATTAGCGGTAGGCTGCTTCTTTGGCGGTTTTATTTATTCAAAATCCTGCGGCAAGAAAGGTCTTGTTTGCGGAGTAACAATATCGTTGATTTTTTATATTATAATTTTGCTCGTTTCCTTGATAAGCGGTTTTGGAAAGCTCGGGGTTAATACACTAATACATATGATAATAACCCTTTTATCAGGCGGCATCGGCGGAATTCTCGGTGTGAATTTAAGCAAAAAAATCCCCTCCCAAATATTACTAT
>JAZOPP010000153.1:0-2689 GCA_045655625.1 Acutalibacteraceae bacterium | reverse complement strand
TTTTAAGAAAGGCAGAGATATTTAATGGATATAAATTCGGCAAATATCGAACAGATTGTCAGACAGGTTCTTGAGGGTATGGGCGGCAGCAGCGCTCCCGCAGCAGCAGGAAACATTCCTGCAACTGCAAAGGTTGCAATGCTCACCGGTCTTGAGAAAATCGAGATCAAGGAGTTCCCGATGCCCCAGGTTGGCGACGATGACATACTCGTTAAGGTTGAGGGCTGCGGCGTTTGCGGCACCGATGCTCACGAGTATAAGCGCGATCCCTTTGGTCTTATCCCCGTAGCACTCGGTCACGAGGGCACAGGCGAAATCGTTAAGATGGGTAAGAACGTTAAGGTTGATAGCGCAGGCAAGCCCTTAAAGCTGGGCGATAAGGTTGTTACCTGCATGATATTCAAGGATAACCCTGATATCACAATGTTCGATTTAAACAAGCAGAACGTTGGCGGCGCAGACGTTTATGGTCTTCTCCCCGATGATGACGTTCACTTAAACGGTTGGTTCAGCGATTACATATTAGTTCGCGGCGGCTCTACTATATTCAACGTAAGCGATCTCGACCTTGATTCGCGAATCCTTATCGAGCCCTGCGCGGTTCTTATCCACGCAGTTGAGCGCGCTAAGACCACCGGAATACTTCGCTTTAACAGCCGTGTTGTAGTACAGGGCTGCGGACCGATAGGCCTCATCTGCATCGCAGTTCTCCGCGCTATGGGTATTGAAAATATCGTAGCGGTTGATGGCGAGCAGAAGCGTCTTGACTTCGCCAAGAAGATGGGCGCAGACCGTTCGGTTAACTTTAAAGACTATAAGGGAATCGAAGCCTTGGCAGGCGGCGTGAAGGATGCCTTCGGCGGCTACCTTGCTGACTTTGCATTCCAGTGCACTGGCTCGCCCGTTGCACACGCCAATATCTATAAGTTCATCCGCAACGGCGGCGGACTTTGCGAGCTTGGCTTCTTCATCAACGGCGGCGACGCCACAATCAATCCCCATTTCGACATTTGCTCGAAGGAGATAACAACGGTAGGCTCCTGGGTTTACACCCTGCGCGATTACGTAACCACTTTTGATTTCTTAAAGCGCGCAAAGGCTATAGGACTCCCGATGAGCGACCTTATTACCGATAAGTTCCCGCTCGAGAAGATTGACGATGCCTTCAAGACCAACCTTGCTATGACCGGTCTTAAGATTGCAGTCGTTAACAAATAGGAGGGCTTATGGGAAAGGCTACCGGAATAATCGAGGTTTACGGCCTGGTTGCCGCCTTCGTTGCCTGTGATGCAGGCTGCAAGGCTGCCGACGTAACGGTTGAAAATTTCGATAAAAACAAGCCGGGCAATCCGGATTCCTTAAAGGTGCCGCTTATTGTAGCGGTTAAGTTCAGAGGCACGGTCGACAACGTAACCGCCGCTGTCGAGGCTGCAAAGGAAGCAGCAAATCGTGTTTCAGGCGTGGTAACAACCCATATCTTAACAAGCACCGAACCGGATACCGAGCATATGTTAAAGCTCAGCGGTTTTGATAAAAACTAATTTTTGGAGGAAACAAAAATGAAAGAAGCACTTGGAATGGTAGAAACTCGCGGTCTTGTTGCCGCTATCGAGGCAGCAGACGCAATGACTAAGGCAGCAGAGGTTGAGCTCATCGGCACCGAAAAGATCGGCTCGGGACTCGTATCTGTTATGGTTCGTGGCGACGTTGGCGCAGTTAAGGCAGCTGTTGAGGCTGGTTCTAACTCTGCATCCCGTTTAGGCGAGCTCGTAGCAACTCACGTAATTCCCCGTCCCCATAACGACGTTGAGAAGATCTTACCCAAGCTTTAATCTTTAACTGAGGAGAACCGCTATGAAGTCTTTAGGACTCGTTGAGGTTTCGGGCGTTACCGCCGCTATTGACTGTCTCGATATCATGTGCAAATCTGCCGAGGTAGAATTTGTAACGTGGGAGAGAAAGCTGGGTGGCCGACTCGTAACCATCATCGTTGAGGGCAACGTTTCGGCGGTTACCGCCGCGGTAGAAAATGCAGTAGAGGGCGCAATAATCAAGCCCTGCTCCTATGCAGTTATCGCGAATCCGCACGAAGAAACAGCGCGCATAGTTAACGTGAGCGCAGCCCGTATAAAGAAAGCTAATGCTAAATCCGACGAAAAGGCAGGTAACTAAGCATGGCAGAAACCACTAAGAAAGCTCCCGCAGCAAAGGCAGCCCCCAAGGCAGCTGCTCCCAAGGCAGCCGCTGCTAAGGCTCCGGCGGCGGAAACTGTAAAACCCACAACACCTAAAAGGGAGGTAAAGAAAATGTCACTCGAAGCACTCGGTATGATTGAAACCCGTGGTCTTGTAGCCGCTATCGAAGCAGCAGATGCTATGGTTAAGGCTGCAAACGTAGAGCTCATCGGCACCGAAAAGATCGGCTCCGGTCTCGTATCCGTTATGGTACGCGGCGACGTTGGCGCTGTTAAATCGGCTGTTGAGGCAGGCTCTAATTCGGCTTCGCGCCTGGGCGAGATAATTGCAACTCACGTAATTCCGCGCCCGCATAATGACGTTGAGAAGATTTTACCGTCTATCAAATAAATTATTATTTAGGAGGAAACAAAAATGACACTCGAAGCACTCGGTATGATTGAAACCCGTGGTCTTGTAGCCGCTATCGAAGCAGCAGATGCTATGGTTAAGGC
>JAZOPP010000152.1:0-5668 GCA_045655625.1 Acutalibacteraceae bacterium | reverse complement strand
GCTTGAGCCTATTCGCCAGCGTGCTGATTACGTGTTTATGACCTCGCAAACCACTGTAAAGCAGATTCGCGAGCAAATATCCTCGATATTCTTAGGCGGTGCGCAGGAGGGCCTATCGGTTCGAGTTATGTCCTTCGGCTTTAAGCATGGTCCGGCCGCCGAGGCAGATCTTATGTTTGACGTTCGTTGTCTGCCTAACCCCTTTTATATTGATGAACTTCGCCCGTTGACAGGTCTTCAAAAGGAAATAAAGGATTACGTTTTGAATAACGACGTAACCGAGCAGTTTAAAAAGCGCCTTTTGGATTTTATCGAGTACGCCATGCCGCTTTATTGCAGCGAGGGTAAAAGCCAACTTGTTATCGCTGTTGGCTGCACGGGCGGTAAGCATCGCTCTGTGGTTTTCGCCGAACTTATAGCCGAGCGCTTAAAGGAGTTAGGCTTTTCTGTTTCGGTATCCCACCGCGATATTACAAAATAGGTGATATAAATGTCATTTTCACACGATGTTAAAAGTGAATTATGCCAGCTCAGAACTGCCGGATGCTGCAGGCTTGCCGAATGCTACGGTATGCTGCTTTTCGGCAGGTCTTTTTCTATGGATGGTATATCTTGGTTGTCATCGGATAAAAACTCCGCAGAGAGGCTAAAATCGCTGCTTTTCGGCTGCTTTTCGGTAGTTGCAACGGTATCCGAGGGTGGAGTTAAAAAACCGACCTATCTTGTATCAGTTGACCGAGCGACCGATATGAAGCGAATACTTATCAAGTATGAGCGCTTTGGAACCGATGCTAACCTGTCACTTAACGAGGGTATGTTCGCCAAGGAATGCTGTATAGAAGCCTTTATCAGAGGCGCTTTTCTTTCTTGCGGCAGCGTATCCGATCCCGAAAACGATTTCCATGCCGAGTTTGCGCTTAAAAATGCTGAGCTTGCGGATCCCTTTATGGAGGTTCTACTCGCCCGCGGATTAAATCCCAGATTATCCACACGTGCGGGCAAAAAGGTGATTTATTTTAAAAACGGTGCGGATATAGAGGATTTGCTCACCGTAGTAGGCGCAACCATGCACTCGCTTGAGCTGATGAACGTGCAGATCTATAAGGATATGCGTAATAAAACCAATCGCATAAAAAATTGTGATAACGGCAACATAGCCAAAACGGTAAAGGCTTCCATGGATCAGCGCATAGCAATCGAAAAACTCGAAAAAAGCGGCGCACTTTATACCTTGCCGCCCGAGCTTTACGAGGCTGCAATGCTCCGTCGTGAGCATCCCGAGGCTCCGCTTTCCGAGCTTTGTAAAATAGCCGAAAATAAAATAACCCGTTCGGGTCTCAATCATAGATTAAAAAAAATAGTTGAAATCGCAGATTATTAAAAGGAGGTAAACGCAATGGATTTTGTTCATCTTCACGTGCATACGGAATACAGTTTGCTGGACGGCGCTTGCCGCATCGGCAGGCTTCTTGATGCCGCTCGTGATAGGGGACAAACATCCCTTGCTATTACCGACCACGGCGTTATGTATGGCGCCATCAATTTTTATAAAGAGGCTAAAAAACGCGGTATAAAGCCCATAATCGGCTGCGAGGTTTACGTGGCTCCGGGTAGTCGTTTCGATAAAACGCGAACCCTGTCCGATACGGCATATAACCATCTCGTGTTGCTTTGCAAGAACGAAACGGGATATAAAAATCTGATAAAGATGGTATCCTCGGGATTTACCGAGGGCTTTTATTCCAAGCCGCGAATCGATAAAGAGCTTCTCGCAGCACACAGCGAGGGGCTTATTGCGCTTTCTGCCTGTCTCGCAGGTGAGATACCGCGCCTCTTATCCCGTGAGGACTATAGTGCGGCAAAGGAAACCGCGCTGTGGTATGATTCGCTGTTTGGCAGAGGAAATTATTATCTTGAGCTTCAGGACCATGGTCTTATGGAGCAAAAGCAGATAAATCCATATATAATCAGAATATCCGAGGAAACGGGTATTCCACTTGTTGCCACCAACGACGTTCACTATGTCGAGAGCGAAGATTGGAAGATGCAAAAGGTACTCACCTGCATCCAAACGGGCAGCAAAATAAACGATGATAATATTTTGGAATTCAAGGCGCGCGAGTTTTATCTCAAAACAGGGGATGAAATGGCTTCGCTTTTCCCGTCACACCCCGAGGCTATCGAAAACACCGTAAAAATAGCCGAAAAGTGTAATCTCGAATTTGAATTTGGCAAAATCAAGCTCCCGTATTTCGATATTGGCGAGCGCGACCATTATGATTATTTCCGCGAGCTTTGCTATAAGGGACTCTATAAAAACTATGGCAACACACCCGATAAGGCAGTTATCGACCGCCTTGAATACGAACTTGATACCATCAGCAAAATGGGCTACGTGGATTATTATCTCATAGTTCAAGATTTCATAAATTATGCAAAATCAAAGGGAATACCCGTAGGCCCGGGCAGAGGCTCGGGCGCAGGCAGTCTTGCCGCATATTGCGTTGGCATAACGGGAATTGACCCCATTAAATATAATCTTCTTTTCGAGCGCTTTTTAAATCCCGAGCGTGTTTCAATGCCCGATTTTGATGTTGATTTTTGTTATATCCGTCGCGGCGAGGTAATTGATTACGTTATAGGAAAATACGGCAGTGACCACGTAGCACAGATAGTAACCTTTGGAACGCTTGCTGCGCGTGCCGCCGTGCGTGATGTAGGCAGAGCTATGGACCTGCCTTATGCACTTTGCGATAAAATTTCCAAGCTTATCCCCACCGCATTTGATATGACTATTGAAAAGGCTGTGTCTGTTGTTCCCGAGCTGCGTGCACTGGTCGATACCGATTTGCAGGTAGCCGAGCTTATCTCCATCGCCAAAAGCGTTGAGGGAATGCCTCGCCATGCCTCAACCCATGCCGCAGGCGTGGTGATATCCGACCGCCCCGTGTCCGATTACGTACCCCTCGCACTTAACGATGATATGGTAGTAACGCAGTACACCATGACCGCCCTCGAAGAGCTTGGTTTGCTCAAAATGGACTTTTTAGGTCTTCGAAACCTAACTGTTATCGATGATTCTCAGCGTGAGATTCGCAAAATTGACCCAAGTTTTGATATTGAATGCATACCCATGAACGACCCCGCCACAATGAAAATGCTCTCAGAGGGCTTAACGGAGGGCGTTTTCCAGTATGAATCCGCAGGTGTTAAAAACGTTCTGCGGCAGCTTCGCCCCGAAAAAATAGAGGACCTCATAGCAGTGGTATCGCTTTACCGCCCCGGTCCAATGGATTCAATTCCAAAATACGTTCACAACCGCCATAACCCCGCTGACGTAAGCTATGCAACCCCGCTTTTAAAGGATATATTAGATGTTACCTACGGCTGCATAGTCTACCAAGAGCAGGTTATGCAGGTCTTCCGCAATCTTGCCGGCTATTCGCTCGGCAGAGCCGATATAGTCCGTCGTGCCATGTCCAAAAAGAAGCACGACGTTATGGAGCGCGAGCGCACCGCCTTTATCTATGGCGAAAAAGCACCCGACGGCACTATTCTTTGTGAGGGCGCGGTTAATCGCGGTGTTGATGAAAAGGTTGCTAAACAGATTTTTGATGATATGAGCGCTTTCAGCTCATATGCTTTCAATAAATCCCATGCTGCTGCGTATGCCGTTGTGGCGTATAGAACCGCATATCTAAAGTGCCATTATCCCGCCATATATATGGCGGCGCTTATGACCAGCGTGCTTGATTCTGCAGGCAAAATATACGAGTACACATGTGAGTGCCAACGCTTAGGACTTCGTATTTTGCCACCAAACGTTAATAGCAGCTTGAGCGATTTCAGCGTGTGCGATGGCGGTATCCGCTTTGGCCTACTCGCTATTAAAAATCTCGGCAGGGGAATGATCGAGCGCTTAATAAATGAGCGCGAGCAAAACGGTCCATTTACTTCAATGTATGATTTTTGCCTCCGTGCCGATGGTAGAGATATGAACCGCCGTGCGCTCGAGGGCCTTATCAAAAGCGGCGCATTGGATGGGCTTGAGCAAAATCGCCGCCAGATGCTGCAAAACGTTGATGCAGTGCTCTCTGCTGTGGCAGACCGCAAACGCTATACAAGTGGCGGTCAGCTCGACCTTTTCGGTGATGGACAAACCGCAGGCGGTGAATTCCGTTTAGCTCCTTGCGAGGAACTCTCACGCGAGGAATTGCTTAAAATGGAAAAAGAGGTAACAGGTCTCTATCTTTCCGGTCATCCCATGAAAGAATATGAGAACTTTGTAAACGCTTCGGGCAGTATTAAATGCAGCGACCTCGCGGCCGACCGCTATCACGATGGCGACCGCATAAATATCGTTGCTCTCGTTTCCTCCAAAAAGGAGAAAACAACCAAGTCCAACAGTCAGCTTTGTAATCTCGTGCTCGAGGATATGACGGGCACGGTAAATGCAGTTGCGTTCGGCAAGGTTTATACGTTCTATAAACCGATAATAAGTGAGGGCAAAATCTATAAGATAGCCGCCACGGTTTCGGAGCGTGAAGACCGTCCGATAGAGCTTATCATCGATAAGATGGAAACCATTTCCGAAACAGAGCTTGCAGCCGCGGCAAAAAAAGAGCGTAAAGTTTATATCAAGGTCAATAATATAAATGACCCTGTTATGGCGAATATCAAGCAGATACTTTCTGCACAGCCAAAAAAGGGAAATGAATATAAAACCTTTATTTTCACTGAATCTGACCGTAAAACCCTATTAGCCCCGAGAGAACTTTGGGTGCGTGAGGGCGCGCTGGATGCCACAATTTCGCAGCTCGGCTTCATCATTGGTGCAGATAACGTGCGCCTTGTTTAACACTTTGTGTGCTTTATTGCAAGTAAAGCCATAAATATTAAAAAAAGATAAAAACATATTGCGAAAAAATGTTGAAAAAAAAGTCAAAAGGTTATATAATATCGTTTGATATTGTTTTGGAGTTGAACTAATTATGAAATTAAGCACAATTGGTGTCTTAACCAGCGGAGGCGACGCCCCGGGAATGAACGCGGCTGTTCGCTCTGTTGTAAGAACCGCACTTTACAGAGGAATGAAGGTTAAGGGTATTCTTGATGGATACGAAGGTCTTTTCAATAAAACAGTAGTCGATATGGGCGACCGTTCGGTTTCCGATATAATCCAGCGCGGCGGCACTGTTTTGGGCACTGCTCGCAGCGAAAAGTTTAAAACTCAGGAAGGCGTAAAGGAAGCTGCTGCGGCCTGCCGTGAACTCGGCATTGAGGGTATCGTGGTTATCGGCGGCGATGGTTCTTTCCGTGGTGCGCGTGACCTTTCTCTTGAAGGCATTCCTTGCATTGGCATTCCCGCAACCATTGATAACGATATTTCTTCCACTGAATACACCATCGGCTTTGATACCGCTATGAATACTGCTTGCGAAATGACCGATAAACTTCGCGATACCGTTCAGTCGCATTGCCGTTGTTCCATAGTTGAGGTAATGGGTCGTCACGCTGGCTACCTTGCATACGAGGTTGGCACCGCAGTTGGCGCAACCGCTATCCTCGTTCCCGAAATGAAATACGATCTTAAGACCGACGTTATTGACCGTATCCTTGCAGCAAAGGAAAAAGGCAAAAAGCACTTTATAGTTGTTGTTGCTGAAAA
>JAZOPP010000151.1:0-11221 GCA_045655625.1 Acutalibacteraceae bacterium | reverse complement strand
CCCAAAAGCAAAAAAATAAAAGAGGTCATCTGACCTCTTTTGTTTTCGTTATTGATTATATTAGTTTTTTAAGAGTTTCGCCCTCGGCGATATAATAATCGGCGGTAGCCTTAATTTTATCTTGAGAGAAATTGTTTTTATCGAATATTCCGACAGTTTTCATACCTATTTGGTGTGCGGTTTTAATGGCTACATAAGAATCCTCAAACACCCAGGTTTCATGGTTTTCGGCGCCGAGCTTCTCTGCTGCAACAAGATATATATCGGGTTTATCCTTGCCAACTCCATAGGTATCACAGGAGAGAACACATTCGAAATATTCATCCAAATGGAATTTATCGATAACGATTTGAAGCATATCTGCGGCGGTTGCCGATGCAATACACATGCGAGTTCCCTGCGCTTTAAGATAATCCAAAAATTCTAAAACACCTGCTTTGAGCGGCGCATACTCACCATAAAATTCACATATAAAACTACGGCAAAACAAACGGAGTTCCTCGGCGCTTTGGGCGATATTATAATTTTTATGTATCAATTCCATAGCACCATAAAGGGTCATGGTTCTGATTGCTCTATCATCCTCAACTTTAGGACAGAAATTTTCATCCTTTAGATATTCTTTTCCTGCTTTTTTCCAAAATATTTTCCAAAAGCCTAAAGAATCCAAAAGGGTTCCATCCATATCGAATATTGCCGCTTTAATCTGCATAATTGCGCCTCTTTTTCATAAATATATTAAAATTTTATCACACGCGCTTTTAAAAAGCAATAACAATATGTTACTAAAAATGATGTAGAAAAGACAAAAAACCGCAGGCGTATAACCTGCGGTTTTATTTATCCCAATTCGGGGGTGGATACGAATTCTATTTCGGGGGTCTTGCAGATATCGCTCTCGAACACGATAACTTCGTTTTCGCCATCGCGGAGGATAGGTGCCGGAACGTAGAGCGTTTTTTGCGGGCCTGCCGAATTATAATAGCGGCCAAGATTAAAGCCGTTAATTATAACTATTCCCTTCTCGAAGTTATCGAGCTTTACAAAGGTATCGCAGGGAGTGCCGCTGATATTCAAAGTGCCCTTATAGAAAGCGGGAGTGCCGGAGGCGGCTGCCGTTTGCCACTCGAGCGAAGCGAGGTCCTCCATCGGCAGACAATAATGCTGCCAGCCAAAGTGGAAACGCGCACCTGTGCGAATGCCGCCCACTATACCCTTGCGGTCGAAAAGCTTGGGACCATAGTTTACGCGACCCATATTCTCGACCAATATCTGCAGCTTTATTTTTTCGCCCTTGGGGATTTCAATGGGGACGCTATCCTTGCGGCGGCTGCGCTCACGCAGTCCTACGAGCTTGCCGTTTATGAATATATGCGCACGGTCGTGCAGTTGAGTGAATTCGAGCTCCTGCTCTTCAAGCGGACCCTCGATTTCGGACTCATAGAGGATATAACCAAAATCCTGGCCGAGCTGCTCCATGGTTTGCGGATAGGGAGCGAAAACGGGGGTTGCAAGATTTTTGATATTATCCAGGAGCTGTGCGCTCTTATCGAGTTTTATTTTGCCGTATGCCTGCTTTTTAGTATCGGCAACGCCCAAATCGGGGGCTTTAACTCCCGTGTTTTTCTCGATACAGCGTTTAACCGCCTCATAGGTTATGGTCATATCGCCTGCTTCGCTCAGAGGAGCGCAATAATCATAGCTGGTTATGGTGGGCTGATAGGTGCCGCCCATATGGTTTGCGCCGTTTAGGAAGCCGAAGTTTGTGCCGCCGTGGAACATATAGAAATTAAACGAGCTGTTTGCTTCGAAAAATTCATCTATCATTGCGGCAACCTCTTCGGGCTTATGCGAGTGCGCCTGCTCATACCAATGGCTGAACCAGCCGCACCAGAATTCGCCGCACATGAGTGGCTGGTTGGGCTTGAAATCGTGAAGCTTTGCAAGCTTATCCTTGGGGGCGCTGCCGAAATTGGCAACCGCTAAAAGTTCGGGCAGAGTTCCGCCCGAGAGCATTGAGGGATTGGTGCCGTCTGAGGTGAACAAAAGGCAATCCATTCCATGCTCGCGGAAAAGCGCTAAGGTCTTGCGGAGATATTCTTTATCATCACCGTAGCTGCCGTATTCGTTTTCAACCTGCATCATAAAAACTCTGCCGCCGTTTGAGGCGAGATGGGGGCGGATGCGGCGGAACAGCTCGCGATAATAGGGTGTTACCTTTTCAAAAAAGAGCAGATCGTTGCAACGGAGCGCAAGCCCCTCGTAGGTTAGCAGCCACGAGGGCAGGCCGCCGAATTCCCACTCGGCGCAGATATAGGGACCGGGACGGATGATTACGTTTAAATCCAGTTCTTCCGCTATTGAAATGAAGCGCTCGATATCCAGAATGCCGCTGAAATCAAACTCACCCTCACGGCGCTCATGCAGGTTCCAGCAGGTGTAGGTTTCAACCGTGTTGAAGCCGCACGCCTTGAGCTTTAAAAGACGGTCCTCCCAATATTCGGGCACGGTGCGGAAATAGTGAATGGCGCCCGAAATGATGGTATAGGGTTTGCCATCGAGCAGGAAGTTTTTATTATCATAGGTTAAATTAGCCATAAACATCCCCCTTTAGGTTCTGTTTGCAGTATAACACCAATGCGCTAAAAAGTAAATGCACAAAACGCTTTTATCTGCACAAAACGAAACATACAGCGCGGAGCACATCTCTTCGTTTTTTGGAAGTGGCAAGCCACTCCGCCCACGTTTTTTACAACTTATTATCGTTTGAAATATAAAAGGAGACGCAGTACGATGTGGGCATCGTCCCTACATGGAGAAATTGATCGCAATAGTTAAACCCTCCCCGTATATGGAGAGGGTTTAGGGTTTATATTATAGTAATCTGGCACATTTTCATGGTTTCGAGTGCGGCGGCGTGACTCTTTGGAGTGACGCCTGCACAACAAGCGCTATCGACCGAGATTTCGCACTCGGGGAAATTAGCCTTTAAGATGAGCGCGTTGGAAACAACGCAAATATCGGTGCAAAGGCCAATGAGCGTTATAGTGAAATCCTCATCCCCTGCCGCTTGCTTTACAAGGCTTGGCAGTTCACAGGAGCCGAAGGTTATCTTTTCGACTACGGTATAGTTTTTGCCATCGAGTGCTTCGGCAATGCGGGCGTTAAGGCTCCAGCCCTCACTGCCCTTTATGCAATGCTCAACGGGCAGTTTTTTGCCCTCGGCGGAGTTCATATAATCCTCAAAATGGGTATCGTAGGTTACGAAAATTTCGCCCTGCCACTCGGCTATCTTTTTCTCGGCGGCAGGCAGCATGGCAACAGCCTCGGCGGTGCCGAGCGAGCCATTTACAAAATCGTTCTGAATATCGACAACTACTAAAAAGTTTTTCATATGAATGCACCTTATTTCAGTTGGGCTGCGGCTGCTTTGATTTTCTCAGCCACAAGCTGCTCGCATATGGCAACGCCGCGCTCGGAGAGATGAAGCGTATCATCCGATACGTTGGCATAGATATCGGCGGCTATGGGGGTATAGAGATCGTTTATAATAACGCCCTTTTCTTCCAGCAGAGGAACGATCACCTCGTTGAAACGGATGATATCCTCGTTGCTGTTATAGGCGTTTTCGGGGCGAACGGGGGTGGTGGTTGCGAAGATGACCTTATCATACTTGGAGAGCAATATATCGGCTATGCGAAGCACGTTATCGATATACTCCTGCTGTGGAGTGAAGGTGCCGTCGCCAAAGAGGTTGCAAATATCCCACATTCCGTTATTGAAATGAACTATTCGGGTGCCCCTCATGTTCTCGCGTTCCTCAAAAATCTGGCGCAGAGTGTATTTTGCGAATCGGCTGTTATCCGAAGGAGCAAAAACGTTAAACTCATCGCCCAACATTTTGGAAACACCAAAACAATAAGACTGGCGAATGGAATCGCCTAAAAGTGTTACTTTAATCATAATATACCTCGCTTTAGAAAAACATAACTATTCCGCTTATTATCATTCCAACGTAGATTACGGTCTTATAGTTTTCGCCGCTTATGCGGTTGAATATAAGCTTACCTACGAAATCGCCCAAAGTACAGCCTATGATACCAAGCAACGCATACAGAAGAATATCGGTAGTGATAATACCGTTTATGGCGCGGTTTAGGGTGCCATAGAGGTTGGTGAAGCAGAAATAGAACTGGATGGTTGCAAAATAGGTCAGGTTATTATCGGTTGCCTGGGTGAGATAAAGCACTACGGGAGGACCGCCGGTTGAAAATAGACCGCCCAGCGTGCCGCCCAGGGCTCCCGCGAAGATGCCGTTTGGCACCGTGGGGCGAATTGATATGCGCTTATTAAAAAACAGAAAATAAATGCTCAGGATAATAAGCACAGAGCCCAACAGCAGTTTGAATATATCTCCCGAAACCTTTGCTGAGAAATAGACCGCGATTGGGATGGATACGATAGCGGCGCACATCATGGGAAGGGCGGTTTTATAGGCTATGTTTTTACGATAGCGAATGGCGTTATAGGTTGCGGTTGCGCAGGCAAAAAGTGCAGACACCGCCGCTGCCGCGGTATGATTCGGTAAAAAATGCGGCAGGAACATCATAACGAAGATGCCAAGTCCAAATCCGCTTACGCGCTGAACAAAACCACCGCCGAAGCCAACTAATATTAAAAATAAAATATGTAGCGGATTCAATTCGATAGCTCCTTTTTATCTTTATTTGTTAAGCAAGCTGAGAATATGCGTTCTTAGTTGCTCTGCGCTTCCAAGGGTGAGTTTGCCCTGTGCATAATCGCTCTTGCCGCCGCCCTTACCGCCAAAATTCTCGTTGAGGGATTTAACAATTTCTCTGACATCCTCGCTTTGGCTGCTTATTACGTACATAAAGCCATCCTCCGCTTTGGAGAAAAGCGCACACAGCTTATATTCAGGCGTGAGCAAATTGGAGCAATAGCGAAGTTCATCAAAGGAGGCACCGCTTGAGAATGCCAAGAGGTTCTCCCCTACCGTTTCTTTTTCTAGTTCGTAGAACGCGAGCTTGCGAGCAGCATTTTGATACTCGGCGCGGAGGGTTTTATAGTCCTCGGAAAGCTTTAAAACGGCATCAAGCACGCCGTTGCGGGGTGCTTTCAAAAGTCCCATAAGCTTTTTATTATCGCGGCAAAGGCGAGCATAATCAAGAAGTGCGCTCTCGCCCGCTATCATTTCAACGCGTGTTCCCTGCTTGTTGGGATAGGAATCAATAACCTTGATAACGCCTACCTCGCCGGTTTTTGCGAGGTGCGGTGCACAGCATGCGCAGCAATCGGTATCGCCGATTTTAACGATGCGAACGTTCTCGGTTATATCCAGCTTGCTGCGATAATCTATTGACGATAGTTCCTCCGCGGTGGGATAAAGCACCGTGATATCGGCATTTTTATATACCGATTTATTGGATTCGAGTTCGATTTTTTCTATATCGGCGGCGGTGAGAGGACCGCTGAAATCGACTGTCATAAATTCCTCGCCCATATGGAATCCAACGTTATCATAGCCAAAAAGCGCATGCACAACGCCAGAGAGGATATGCTCACCCGTATGACTCTGCATACGGTTATAGCGAGTGGACCAATCGAGCTCGCCCTTTACGGTAGCGCCGATTTCAAAGGGGGTATCGGTTTTGTGGACTATAGTATCGCCCTTTTGCTGAACGTCCAGCACGGTAGCACTGCCAAGTGTTCCCTTATCGGCTGCCTGACCGCCGCCCTCGGGGAAAAATGCAGTTTTATCGAGCACCACGAAAAAGCCATCCTCTGCCTGCTCGCAGGAGAGAACTTTAGCCTCGAAGCTATTTAAATATGAATCGCGTTCATATAATCTTTCTGTCATTATTTACTCCTTATAAATTCGAAGTTGCATTCGGTGTTTAAAAATTTCTCGCGCTCGGCGGCATCGTTTATGAGCGAATAGGCAATGAGCAGCTTGGCATAGGCGCACTCTTTGGTGCAGCCATAGAGAAAACGGATGCCCTTATCTCCCCCGTGCTCGCCGATTATGCTGACCGTTTCATAGGTGCCGCGTTTTAAAACAGAGGGAGAAATATAGGTATCAACCCCATACTCAGCGCAGCGATCAATCATATAGGTCAGCGAGTTTTTGCCGCCCTCGGCACACGCGGTACCCGAATGGTATGCTCCGTGGAGCACGGCGCGGAAATTGCTATAGTCATAAACGCTGTAATCAATTCCGGGATATGGCTCGAGCATCAGCACGCAGGGCGAGAGCTCAGCACTTGCAGCAATAAGGCTTTGGCGCTTATTGGAGGGATAGAGTTTTTCTAATCTTTCAAAATAGGCACCTGCATTATCATCGTTTATATCGGTTATATCCAGTGCGCCCTCGCTTATAAAATCATCGCTATAGCTTTCGCATTGGCGCAGTCTTGAACCTAAATGGAGATACGTTCTGCCATCGGATATATTTTTATAAACGGCATAAACGTTGGGGGCTATTCCCCGCTCAATGCATTCAACGGCACAGCGAAAATTTTGATTTCCGTTGGAGCGTGGGGACTCAAGCCGCTCGTTTGCAGAAACGAAAAAGATGGGAATATCGGTTTGGGAAAAAAGCTGGGAAAAGAGTGCTGCAGAGAAAGCGAGAGTATCGGTGCCGTGGGCGAAGATAACGCCATCGAAACGCTCGGTGCCGATATATTTTTGATAGGTGGAGAAAATTGTATTCCATTTTTCCACCGTCATATTCTCGCTTAGGGTATATAGGTTTTCGGTTGCGGTTATCTGCACGGTGGCGGCATAGGGCGAATCGGATTTTTCGAAATTCGCCTTTAGCATGGCGCCTGCCCGACCGCTTACCGAGAGGTTGCCCTCGGCATTCAGCTCGGTGCAGATGGTGCCGCCCACTAAAACGAGCAATATCTTCTTTCCCATTTTCTCCTCCAAAACAGAGTGGGAGTAACTTCTATTACTCCCACTGCTTAAAATTACATTGCTGCGAGCTTATCATCCAATATCTGCTTGATAACAGAGGGGTCGCCTGCGCCCTTAAGCTCCTTCATGCAGGCACCGAACAAGGCCTGCTTTGCCTTGACTTTGCCGTTCTTGAAGTCCTCGATAGCGCGGGGATTTTCGCTGATAACTCGGTCTATTATGCTCTCAATCGCAGAGGAATCAACCTTGCGGTCAAGTGCGTTTTCTTTGCAGTAGGCAACGGGGTCAACGTCCTGCTCTACAACGGCAATAAGAATCTTCTTACCTGCGTTGCGGTTTATGGAGCCGCTATCTACCATTTTAATGATGGCTGCAAGCTTTTCAGCCGAGAGGGTGAGGTCGGTTAAGGATTTGCCATCCTTGCGGAGAACGCCAGCACAATCGGTCAGAATCCAGGTTGCGGCATCCTTGGCCTCAACGCCCAGTGCTACAACGCTATCGAGCAGCGCGCTAACCTTATGGTTCTGAACGAGCAGCTCTATCTCCTTTTCGGAGATGCCTGCGGCGCGATAAGCCTCCGCCTTTTCATCAACGGCAACCGGCTTGCTTGCCTTTATCTGCTCAAGCCATTCATCATCGATGATGATGGGCATAAGGTTGGCATCGGGGAAATAGCGATAATCCGCCTCGGTTTCCTTATTGCGCATTGCGGAGGTTTTACCGCTTACGTCATCAAAACGGCGGGTTTCCTGAACGAGCTCCTCGGTGCCGAACTCGAGTGCATCAATGTGGCGCTGTGCTTCATAGCGGATGGCGCGATCAATAGACTCAAACGAGCTCATGTTCTTGATTTCGGTACGAACGCCGAACTCTTCGCTTCCCTCGGGGCGAACCGAAATGTTAACGTCGCAACGCATTGCGCCCTCTTCACACTCAGAGATTCCGCCCGAACGGAACATGGATTTTAATTTGTTGAGGTACACAAGAACCTCCTCAGCGCTGCGGAAATCGGGCTGAGTTACTATTTCGATAAGCGGAACGCTGGTGCGGTTGAAGTCCACGTAGGAGGCTTTGCCCTCGTGAACAAGCTTACCTGCATCCTCTTCCATATGAATCTGCTTGATTCGGATATCGCGGTTGCCCTGAGAGGTCTTCAAGGTTACGCAGCCGTTGGTGCAGATGGGGTGGTTGAGCTGGGTTATCTGATATGCGCAGGGCAGATCGGGATAATAATAGTTTTTCTTATCAAAGGTGGTATAACGGCTGATTTCGCAGCCGAGCATAAGACCTGCGGTTACTGCAAGCTCAACAACGCGCTTATTCATAACGGGGAGCATTCCCGGCATACCGCTGCAGGCGGGGCAAACGCAATCGTTGGGCTCGTTTGCGGCAGAGTGACCGCCGCAGGAGCAGAATATTTTGGATTCGGTGCTCAGTTCTACGTGGGTCTCAAGACCGATAACAACTTCGTAGTTCATATTATTCACCCATCCTTTCAACAGCGCCTGCAAGACTTAAAAGCTCGCTCTCGCCAAAATGCTTGCCCATAAGCTGAACACCGCCGCTTGTGAGCGCGGGAGTTCCTATAAGATTAGGAACAGCGGTGAAAACGCTCTCTGCGAATACCTTGCCGAAGGCTTCGGCAATATCATAAGTTTCGTATGCGCTTTGGCTGCAGGCAGGAGCCAGCAGGGCATCATAATTTTTCAAAACCTCTTCCATACGCTCAGCGATAACGCGGCGAACCTTTAAGGATTTGCCGTAGCACGCATCGTAGCGGTTTTTGGAGAGAACGTCAGAGCCGTAGAGAATAACCGCCTTAGTGAGGAAGTTAAAGCCCTCGGTTCTGGAGTTTACGTATAACTCATCGATGTTTCTATATTCCTTGGCACGATGACCGTACTTTACGCCATCGTAACGCGAAACGTTGTTGCAGGTTTCGGCGGTCATCAAAATCTGCCATGCGGTGTTGGCGGCATCGAAGAAATCGAGCGATACCTCCTCAACGATAACGCCGTTTGCACGAAGCTTTTCGGCATAATCGAGAACGCGTGCGCGAACGTCATCGGCTGCTTTTTCGAGCAGCTCTTTTACAAGGCAAACCTTCTTGCCTTTAACTTCCTGCTCGGCAGAATACTCATATTTTTCAGCCTTAAGGCTGGTGCCGTCCTTATCGTCGTGACCTGCGATAACACCCATAACCGATGCAACGGTTGCAGTGTTTTTAGCATAAACTCCGAGCTGCTCACCCGAAGCGGCGCAGGAAACAACGCCATAACGCGAAACGGTGCCATAGGTAGGTTTCAAGAAGCAAACGCCCGACAGCGCTGCAGCACGGCGGGTTGCGCCGTTCATATCAACGCCGAGCGCTGCCTTTACCTCGCCCGAAGCTACAAGCTCCGCGGCGGCGCCTTTAATATCGGCAGCATTTTCGGCATAATAGGAAAATTCACCGCACAGGTCGAGTCCGAACTCGCCTACGTGGGTTTTGCCTGAAACGGTATATCCCTCGTTTTCAAGACGGGTTACTGCCTCGGCGCTGAATAAGGGCTTAAAGCCCTCTAATATACGGGAGCCTGCGGTGGTCGGCGCGTTCTTTACAAGAATAGTATCGTCAACTGCCACGGTTCCTTTATCGGATAATTTGGTTGCATAGTATTTCATTTAAACGCACCTCCCTTTACTTAACAAGTCGCGGTACCTGCCAGCTATCGTCGCTGCGTGCGGGAGCACCCTCAAGCAGGCTCTCACGCGAGAAGGGCTGAACCCTCTTATCCTCGCGAAGGACGTTAGTCATAGGCATTACGTGTACCATTTCTTCGGTGTTTTCGGTGTTGATATTCTGAAGGGCGGCTTCGTTTTCCGCCATCATCTTGAATATATCCTGAACCTGCTCCTCTTCCTTTTCGGTGAGAGAGAGCTGATTTAGCTGCTGAGCGTTCGAGAAGGTTGAACGCTTATCCCCTGCTCGCTTTGCGCCGCTTGCGGCTGCACGAACGGCAAGTGCGCTGTTGTTGCCGAGAAGATGAACGTCCTCAAGCTGCTGGTTGGTTACCTCGCTGGGAGCGCCAAGCAGCAGGTCCTGAGCATTACCGTTGAGCGGAAATGCAATAACGTCGAGAATCTTCTCCTCATCGGTGAGAAGCATTACCATACGGTCAACGCCGGGCGCCATACCTGCGTGGGGCGGCGCGCCGTATTGGAATGCGGTATATAAAGCGTTAAAGCGTGACTTAAGCTCGGTTTCGGAATAGCCTGCGATTTCGAATGCTTTTTTCATAATATCGATATCGTGGTTGCGGACTGCGCCCGATGCCAACTCAATACCGTTACAAACAAGGTCGTACTGATAGGCAAGCACCTGAGTCGGGTCGTCGCCCATAAGGGCATCCATTCCGCCCTGCGGCATCGAGAAGGGGTTGTGGGTGAAGATGGTGTCGCCCGTTTCTTCATCGATTTCATACATCGGGAAATCAACGATGAAGCAGAACTCAAAAGCATCGTCACGAATAAGGTCAAGCTGCTCCTTGCGTGCGAGCCAGGAACGGATATGGCCTGCTTTTTTCTCGGTGTCGCCTTTTTTATCATCACAGATAAAGAATAAGGTTTCTCCCTCTTTAACGCCTGTCAAGGTGATTATTTCGCCTTTTTTGGCATCGCTTAAGAACTTAGCGATGGGACCTGCGAAAACACCGTCCTTTAAAGTGATATAACCGAGACCGCCGAGGCCTACCTCTGCGCTGGTGGCGAACTTTAAGGAATCCTCAAAGAACTTGTTGGACTTGCCGCGGCAATCGGCAACGATACCGCGAACAGGTCTGCCCTTGAATGCAGGGAAATCAACGTCGGCAAAAAAGTCGGTTAAATCGCAGATGATAAGCGGGTTGCGAAGGTCGGGCTTATCGGAGCCGTATTTCATCATCGCATCGGCATAGGTGATGCGGCGGAAAGGCTTTTCGGTTATTTTCTTATTCGAGAAGGTTTTGAAGGTATCATAGATAACGTCCTCACAAACCTCTAAAACCTCGTCCTGGGTGGCGAAAGCCATCTCAAAGTCGAGCTGATAGAACTCGCCGGGCGAACGGTCGGCACGGGCATCCTCATCACGGAAGCAGGGGGCTATCTGGAAATAGCGGTCAAAGCCCGATACCATGAGCAGCTGCTTGAACTGCTGGGGTGCCTGCGGCAGAGCATAGAACTTTCCGGGGTGCTTACGGCTGGGCACCAAGAAGTCACGCGCGCCCTCGGGGGAGGAAGCGGTGAGGATGGGGGTTTGCATATCGAG
>JAZOPP010000150.1:0-3196 GCA_045655625.1 Acutalibacteraceae bacterium | reverse complement strand
GCTTATTGATGCTCTTTTCTGTGAGGTTAACCCCATCCCCGTAAAGGCTGCAGTTGCCGCTATGGGTATGTGCGATAACTATCTGCGTCTGCCGCTCACTCCTATGGAGCCGCAGCACGAAGCAAAGCTACTTGAGCTTATGCGCGGTCACGGTATTATCTAAATTAATTTTAGAAGGCGATATTTATGAAAATTGGTATTTACGGTTACGGAAATTTGGGCCGTGGCGTCGAGTGTGCCATAAAGCAAAACGCTGATGCTGAGCTTGTTGGAATTTTCACACGCAGAGACCCCAAAACTCTCATAACACCGTTCAACTCGCCCGTTTATTCGGCCGATGATATCTTAGAATTTAAAGATAAAATTGATGTTCTTATAATCTGCGGCGGAAGTGCTACGGATTTACCCCGTATGACTCCTGCGCTCGCTTGCGATTTTAACGTGGTTGACAGTTTTGATACCCATGCTAAAATCCCTGAGCATTTCGAAATTGTTAATGCTGCTGCAAGCGCCAATAAAACAACCGCTCTCATTTCCTGCGGTTGGGACCCCGGTATGTTCTCACTTAACCGCCTTTATGCTTCCTCGATTTTGCCCGATGGCAAGGATTATACTTTCTGGGGTAGGGGAGTTAGCCAAGGTCATTCCGACGCTATAAGGCGTATTGATGGCGTTATTGATGCCCGCCAATACACAGTCCCCGTTGAGTCAACACTTGAAAAGGTTCGTGCAGGAGAAACTCCTAATCTTACAACGCGTGAAAAGCATGTCCGTGAATGCTACGTTGTTGCAGCTGAGGATGCCGATAAGGCAGAAATAGAACGCAAAATTAAAACTATGCCCAACTATTTTTCCGATTATGATACAACTGTTACCTTCATTACTCTCGAAGAAATGAAGCGCGATCACAGTGAAATTCCTCATGGCGGATTTGTTATTAGAACGGGTAAAACCGGCATTGATGGTTGTCACAAAAACACTATTGAATATAGCTTAAAGCTCGATTCAAACCCCGAATTTACCGCAAGTGCACTCGTCGCCTTCGCCAGAGCGGTAAATCGACTTTCAGAGCGCGGCGAATACGGCTGCAAAACCGTGTTCGATATAGCGCCTGCGGACTTATCTCCGCTTAGCGGCGATGAGCTCCGCGCCACTATGCTTTAATAAAGGATTTTTTATGCAAAACAGTAACTTTTCTATTTGTGATAATATTGGCGCTTCCGCCGATGGACATCTGACTTTTGCGGGGCAGGATACCGTCTCGCTTGCAAATAAATACGGCACACCGCTTTATTTAATGGATGAAGAGCGCATCCGTTATAATTGCAGGGCATATAAAAATGCCGTTCTGTCCGCATTTGGAGAAAACGGCAAAATTATGTATGCCTCCAAGGCGGCATCCTTTAAGCGCATTTATGAAATAATGCGTGATGAGAATATGCATATTGACGTTGTTTCCTGCGGCGAAATCTATAGTGCTATAAAGGCGGATTTTCCGCTTCAAAAAGCATATTTTCACTCTAACAATAAAACCGACGAGGATATCGCATTCGCTATTGAAAACGATATTGGTTACTTTGTCGTTGATAATGCGGAAGAACTTTACGCAATCGATAAAGAAGCTGCTAAACGCAAAATCAAGCAACCAATTTTGCTTCGCATAACCCCCGGTATCGATCCGCACACCTTTGAAGCGGTTGCCACAGGTAAGGTTGATTCGAAGTTTGGCTCTGCTATTGAAACGGGACAAGCTGATGGTATGGTAAAGCTCGCACTTTCTTTTGAGAATATCGAGCTTGCAGGCTTGCACTGTCACGTGGGTTCTCAGGTTTTTGATGCCGATGTGTTCCTGCGCAGCGCCGATGTGATGCTTGATTTCATTTTCGAGATGAAGCAGAAATACGGCTTTGTGACTAAGCAGCTCGATCTCGGCGGCGGTTTTGGTGTTCGTTATTTAAATAGCGACCCCTTTTTGGATATTAACTCGGTTATTTCCGAAATTGGTAATTTCGTTACCGAAAAGGTTGAAAAACTGGGTATACATATGCCGATCATCGGCTTTGAGCCCGGTCGCAGCATCGTTGCAGATGCAGGAATGACTCTTTACACAGTTGGCACTGTTAAAAAAATTCCCGAATTCATCAACTACGTATCTGTTGATGGCGGAATGGGCGATAATATTCGTTATGCGCTTTATAATGCGCCCTATACGCTCGCTCTTGCCAATAAAGTTAACGAACCTTACGATATGCAGTGCACCGTTGTAGGTCGTTTTTGCGAAAGTGGCGATATGATTCAGGAAAACGTTTCATTGCCAGCTTCGACAGAGCGCGGTGATATTCTGGCAACGTTTACTACGGGCGCTTATAACTATTCCATGGCTTCTAATTATAATCGCGTGGCACGTCCTCCGATTGTAATGCTGAACGATGGTACGTCATACCTTGCCGTTCGCAGAGAAACACTTGATGATTTAGTTTCTTTAGACGTATAATTCAAAACCCTCAAGTAACTATTCTTGAGGGTTTTTCTTTTTGCTATTATCTGCAGGTTTCTTGACAAAATATGCGCGCTTAAGTATAATAATCTTTTGGTATTATATTATTATATTGCTTTTGGAGATGTTATAATGTCGAAGATGGAAAAACTTCGTAATATTGCGATAATTGCCCACGTAGATCACGGCAAAACAACCCTTGTTGACCAGTTGCTTAAACAGAGTGGTACCTTCCGCGTTAACGAGCAGGTTGATGACCGTGTTATGGACTCAAACGACCTTGAACGTGAGCGTGGAATAACTATTCTTTCTAAAATTACCAGCGTTATGTATGGTGATACTAAAATCAATATCGTTGATACACCGGGACATGCTGATTTCGGCGGCGAGGTTGAGCGCATTCTTATGATGGTTGACGGCGTTTTACTGCTTGTCGATGCATTTGAGGGTTGCATGCCGCAAACCAGATTCGTTCTCAAAAAAGCACTTGCACTCGGTAAAAAGGCTATTGTTGTAGTAAATAAAATTGACCGCCCGATGGCACGCCCCAGCGAGGTGGTTGACGAGGTTCTCGATTTATTTATCGAGCTTGGTGCCGATGATGATCAAATAGAATTCCCGGTTGTTTATGCAACGGGTAGAGCAGGTATTGCATCTTATGATCCCGAAACCGACCCCGGCACCGATATGAAACCCATT
>JAZOPP010000149.1:0-2197 GCA_045655625.1 Acutalibacteraceae bacterium | reverse complement strand
CAAAACAAGGAAAGGGCTTGCGGGCGGATTTAATCTTTCAAAGTATATAGTAGAAAATATGTATATGTTCTCGGGCAAATTCGTTCCGGTTACGTTCAGAGCAACGAAATATCTCCTAAACGATATTTTAGATCGGTTTGCTGCTTCTGCGTTCAGTGATGAAACCGAGGACAAGGTGACCGTGAGAGTTACCGTAAGTGAGCAGGCAATGCAATATGCGCTTCATATTAAGGTTTTATCGCAGAATTTGCTTGCAGAACAGATAAAACCGACCTTAAAACCGCACTGGAAATTTCCAAGGAGAAGTTGCTGTAGTGCTTTTTGCTTGTAAAAATACGGAATATATGCTATCCTCTAAACATGGAAAGGGGGAGGGAATATGCCGCTTGTGGAAAGGCCTGTGCATATCTATGAGCCAACACCGCTTCAGTGCGGTCAGGCCGTGCTCGCAATGCTTTCGGGAGAAAGCGTTGAACAGATAATTAAGCTGTGCGGAACCGATAGGGAAACCACCAAAAAGCAGATGTTTTCTTCACTTGAAAAGCTCGGCATTTCCTACAACCCGGAGCGCCATCAGGCAAGTGAGAAAACGGAACTTCCACGTGTGTGTATTTTAAGCCTTGAAACACCGCATTGCTGGCATTGGTCGCTATATTTTGACGGTGTTTTTTATGACCCTGAATACGGTGTGCTTTCCGATTTTCCGCCTTCTGCGCGCCGATATTATTTTGAGATTAAAAAGTAAAGTCTGTGCGTTGGTGCACGGACTTTATTTTTTGTTTAAAAAATGAAATTTGTGTCTAAATTATATATAAATATAAATAATAACTTGACACTCGACTGTCAAACGATTAAAATTATTCTGGATATTTATTACATAAGAACGTTAAGTTTAGATACATAATCACCACAAGGAGGAAAAAGCTTTAATGGCCTATAATCGGGAAAACAAAGGCAAGAAGAAAAACACACAGGCTAAGAAAAACGAAAAGCAGATAAAAGAAAAAAAGATAACCAAATCTAAAAATAACGAAAACACACAGGCTAAGAGAAAACCTCAGCCGCAGAAAAACACCCGCAAAAAAACAGATAACGCTCCTCAGAAAAAAGTACCCAAGATGAAAATTATTCCTCTGGGCGGTTTGGGAGAGATTGGTAAAAACCTCACACTTTATGATTACGCAGGCAGCATGTTTATAGTTGACTGTGGAATGACCTTCCCGGATGAAGATACCCCCGGTATCGACGTTATAATCCCTGATTTTGATTACCTTGAAAAGCACAAGGATAAAATCAGAGGTCTTGTGATAACCCACGGCCACGAGGACCATATCGGCGCAGTTCCGTATCTCCTCAAGAAGATGAACATTCCGATATACGGAACTCGTTTAAGTCTCGGCCTTATCGAGGGCAAGTTGCGTGAGCATAAAATGCTGGCGGAAGCCAAGTTGAACACGGTCGATGCAGGCGGCAGCATAAATTTGGGCGCCTTCACGATTGAGTTCATTCACGTTAACCATTCCATTCCGGGCGCTGTTGCACTCGCTATTCGTTGCCCTGCAGGCACCGTAGTGCAAACGGGCGACTTTAAAATCGATACAACACCAATCGATGATAAGATGATAGACCTTGCTCGTTTTGCTGAGCTCGGCAAGGAGGGCGTGCTTGCGCTTTTAGCTGATTCCACCAATGCCGAGCGTCCGGGCTTCACTTCATCGGAACGTTTGGTTGGCGAATCGTTTTCAACCCTCTTTAAAAAGGCTGAGGGTCACCGTATAATCGTTGCAACCTTCTCATCCAATATTCACCGCATTCAGCAGATAATAGATGAAGCGGTGCGTTGTGGTCGTAAGGTGGCTATCTCGGGCAGAAGCATGACCAACGTTGTTGCGGTTGCATCGGAGCTGGGTTATCTTAAGGTGCCCGATGGAGTTATCGTTGAGATAGAAACCATCAAAAACTATCCGCTCGATAAGCTTGTTATTATAACCACGGGCAGTCAGGGCGAGCCTATGTCGGCGCTGCACCGTATGGCGTATTCCGATCATCGTAACGTTGAGATCATCCCCGGTGATATGATAATCATATCCGCAACACCCATTCCGGGTAATGAAAAGTTCGTATCCCGCGTGGTAAACGAGCTGATGAAGCGCGGCGCTAACGTGGTATATGAAAAAATGTACGACGTTCACGTTTC
>JAZOPP010000148.1:0-12244 GCA_045655625.1 Acutalibacteraceae bacterium | reverse complement strand
CATATGATATTCTGCCCTTCGGGCTGCGCCGAATTATAAGTAAAATTTGCTCATATCTGCCGCAAAAGCACGGAATAAATTACCTCGTGCGCCGCGGCAAGACCATAGAGGAACGCTTTATCGGCAACGCCTCTATTTTCTCATCCCGCGAGCGCAAAAAAATATTGCTGCGCGACTGCGCCGCCACTCCGCAGGCGGTTTGCAAGCGATTTTATGATGAGGTGGCGGATAAGGATACCGTTACCAAAATGCAATATCTCGATATAAATATGTGGCTGATGGGCGATATTCTCCTAAAGGCTGATAAAACCAGCATGGCGAACTCGCTTGAGCTTCGCGTGCCGTTCCTTGATAAGCGCGTTATGGAGCTGGCGCAAAAGATTCCCACCGAATGCCGCGTTAACAGAACGAGCACCAAGCTTGCGCTGCGCGAGGCAGCAAGGCGCACCCTGCCCGAACGCACCGCCATGAAGGATAAGCTCGGCTTCCCCGTTCCCATACGCGTTTGGCTGCGCGAGGATGATTGCTACCAAACCGTTAAGACCGCCTTCGAAAGCGAAACCGCAAAAAAATATTTTAACGTGAAAAATCTCATAAAAATGCTTGATAAGCACAAAAACGGCAATGCCGATTTAAGCCGAAAAATTTGGACGGTTTACACCTTTTTGGTATGGCATTCGCAGTTTTTTGAGGTTTAAAACAGCACCACCTGCAAATACTACTTTTAGAGAAATTTAAAAGGAGTGTTTTATATGAAAAGTCCTGCATCGTTTGCTAAGGGCATCGCCGCCGGAATGGCGGCAGGCGCTGTTGCCACAGTAGTGGGCAAGGCGATTATTTCTAACCGCAAGAGCGTATCGAAAGGGTCTGCCAAGGCTATGAAGGCCGTGGGAGATTTTATAAGCGGCGTTCAAACAATGGTGAAATAAAAAAAGCTCCTCCCGTTTGGGAGGAGTTTTTTATTTGAATACGAAATATAAAATGAGTATTGCGCCGAGGATAATGCGGTAATAGCCGAATGCCTTGAAATCGTGACGGCGGATATAGGACATAAGGAATTTAATTGCAAGCACCGAAACGATGAATGCAACCAGCATTCCAACCGCCAGAATTGCAAGCTCCCCTGTGGTGAAGGAATAGCCTGCCGAGAAATAATCGAGCAACTTTATTGCGCTGCCGCCTGCCATTGCAGGAATGGAGAGAAAGAATGAAAACTCTGCTGCTGCGGTGCGACTCAGTCCCAAAAGCATTGCGCCGAGAATAGTAGTTCCGCTGCGCGAGGTTCCGGGAATGAGCGCGAGGCACTGGATGATGCCTATGAGCAGCGCGGTTTTATAGGTTATATCATCGGTTGAGAGGATACTCTCTTTTTTGTGCATGCTCTCGATGATTATGAAAAGCACACCATAGAGAATGAGCGTGGTTGCAACGATATAGGCGCGGCTGTTGCCCGTCAGCATTGAATCAATCTTATCATCGAACAGGATGCCGAGCAGAGCGGCGGGAATGCTGGCAACGAGGATTTTGAACCACAGCACCATTTTATCGACGTGGATATAATTATTGCAAAAGCCTTTAAATCCGCCCACGTTTGCTCCCTTAAAGTAGGGCGCTACCGCGGTGTTTTTAAGGTGCAGCGGCCAGATTTTTTTGAAATAGAGCAAAACCACGGCAAGTATTGCGCCGAGCTGAATAGCTACCAAAAAGAAATTGGTGAATGCAGCGCCGTTGGCGGTTTTTAAGGTGAAAAACTCATCGACCAAAATCATATGACCGGTGCTGCTTATGGGGAGCCACTCGGTTATGCCCTCGACTATGCCGAGCACTGCCGATTTTAAGTATTCAAGCATTGTGTTACCTCCAAAATAAAATACCCATATAAAATTATATGGGTATTCTATCACAATATTTAAATTTTGTAAACTATCGCTTTATGGACTTATAAAGCTTTATATATTCGTTAGCCGATCTGCCCCAGCTGTTATCACACTGCATGGCGCGGCGGCGAAGAATATCGAAGCCGTCCTTATCCGCGTATGCGCCGATGGCGCGCCAGATGCTATCGAGCATATCGTGGGCATTATAGGTCTTGAAGGTGAAGCCGTTGCCCTCACCATCGCCGCTATCCTTAATGGTATCGTTAAGGCCGCCCGTTTCGCGAACGATGGGCACGGTGCCGTAGCGGAGGGCGATGAGCTGCGAAAGACCGCAGGGCTCGCTTTTGGAGGGCATGAGGAATAAATCGGCGCCCGCATAAATCTTGCGTGCGAGCTCGGGCACGAAGCCAAGCTTTAAGGCCACCTTATCGGGATATTTTCCTGCCATTTCGTTAAAGAAGGTTTCAAACTCCCATTCGCCGCTGCCTAAAATGCAGAACTGAACGTCAGCCTTCAGGATATCCTCAAATACGCATTTAACGAGGTCGAGTCCCTTATGTCCTACAAGGCGCGAAACAATGCCGATTACCGGAACATCATCGCGAACGGGAAGACCCATTCTCTCCTGCAGCTTTGCCTTGTTGACCGCTTTCTTTTCGATGGTATCTACAGTGTAGTTCTCGTAGATGTTTTTATCGGTTTCGGGGTTATAAACGTCGGTATCAATGCCGTTTATAATGCCATGGAGCTTAAATGAGCGCTCACGCAAAATACCATCAAGTCCGTGGGCAAAATCGGGGGTGAGTATCTCCCCTGCATAGGTGGGAGAAACGGTGGTTACCCTATCGGAGCACTCGATAGCGCCCTTGAGCATATTCACACAATCTCCATATTCAACAACACGGCAATCATCGCCCGAGAGGCCTAAAACGTCGCCCAACAGCTCGTGGCCATACTGACCCTGATACTGAATGTTGTGAATGGTGAACACGGTTTTTATGTCGGTATAGAACGGATCGTGACAATAAAAACGGTCAAGGAATACCGAGGTCATTGCGGTCTGCCAGTCGTTGCAGTGGATGATATCAGGCTTAAAGCCTATATGCGGCAATATCTCAAGCACCGCACGGGCAAAGAAGGTGTAGCGCTCGGCATCATCATAGTATCCGTAAAGACCGTCACGCTTGAAGTAATACTGATTATCGAGCAGGTAATAGATAACGCCATCCACCTTGGCCTCGAAAATTCCGCAATACTGCCTGCGCCACGCAACCGGGACGGTTATGTGGGTGATGAAATTCATGTTGGCTTTAAGCTCCTCGGAAATATCCGAATAGAGCGGCATTACCACTCTGCAGCCTACAAGCCTTTTTCTGAGTGCTTTCGGAAGCGAGCCCGCTACGTCGGCCAAACCGCCCGACATGGCAAAGGGATACGCTTCACTCGCGGCAAATAAAACTTTCATTTTTCTCTCCTTAACGCTTAGATCTCGGCGCCCTTATTTACATAAACGTAATACGAGGGTGAGCCGCACAATGCACGGTTGTTTCCTACCTTAACCTCTTTATCGATGGTGAGATATTTGAGGTCGGCTCCGCTTCCTACTTCGGTTCCCTGCATTATGATGCAGTTTTCAATGTTGGCGCCCTTGCCAACGCGAACGCCGCGGAAAAGAATACTGTTTTTAACAGTTCCCTCGATAACGCAGCCATCGGCAATGAGCGAATTGGTGATTCCCGCACCGATGCCATAGCGTGTGGGCATGGAATCCTTAACCTTGGTATAAATAGGACGCTCCTTATTAAAGAGGTCGGCACGAGCGCCGGGAGCTAAGAGCTGCATATTTGCATCAACGTAGCCCTGCATACCATCCATAACTGCGGCAAAACCCTTGTGCTCATAGCCGTTTATACGCAGCTTATCCACGTTGGGCATAATTATATCGCGTGCAAAATCGGTCTTGTTGGCGGCAACTGCCTTATCAACAAGTGCCATAAGCAGCATTCTGGAAATTACGGTGATGCCGAGGCTATAATTGCACTCGCCGCCGTTATCGGTATACATCATAACGCGGTTAATGCGACCGTTTTCGAGTGAGAGCGACATGATATCTCCCTCGTTCTTGGGCAGCTCGCCGTGGCGATATGCTACAGTGATATCGGCGCCCGAGGCAATATGCTGCTCAACCATATCAGCGATATCGATATTGAGTGCTATATTGCTGTTGCAAATAACGGCATACTGTTCGCTAGAGCGGCGCAGGAAATGCTTGATGCCATAGAGTGCATCGGCCTGACCTACGTAAACACCCGAGGTGGCTCTGCCGTAGGGCGGCAGGATATGTAAACCGCCGTTTTTACGGTCAAGACCCCAGCTTTTGGCGCTGCCTACGTGGTCCATGAGTGACTGATAGTTGGATTTGGTTATAAGACCGACCTTGGAGATACCCGCATTCACAAGGTTGGAAAGCGAGAAATCTATAAGGCGGTATCTTCCGCCGAAGGGAACCGACGCTACAGAACGGCGTGAAGTGAGCTCGCCGAGCAAATCATCATTAACGCTGGCGAAAACGATACCTAAAACGTTGTTGTTTCTCATAGTGCTGCGCCCTCCTTTACATCCTCTGTTACCATTTGCTTGGCAGAAACGGTTGCATTTTTGCCAACCGTGAGACCATCACCAATTACGGCGATGCCCCAGTTATCAAGCTGCTTGCAGTCCTCGGGGCTCTCGCCTACTACGGCACCCGATTTTATAACTGCATTTTCGGCAACGATAGCATATTTTACGGTTGCGCCCGATTCTATTTTGGCGCCCGGCATAATAAGCGAATACATAACGTTGGCATCCTTTGCCACCTCAACACCACTAAAGAGAATGGAGAAATCAACGTTGCCGCAAACCTCACAGCCCTCGGAAATGAGTGAGTTTTCAATCTTCGCATCAACCGAGATATACTGCGGCGGCAGACCCTCGTTTTTGGAATATATCTTCCAGTTGGGGTCGGCAAGGTTTAAATCGATATTGGGATTGAGCAAATCAAGGTTTGCATCCCAGAGCGACTCAACCGTTCCAACGTCCTTCCAATAATCATCGAAGCGGAAAACGTGCATTTTCTCGCCGCCTGCGAGCATTGCAGGGATAACGTCCTTACCGAAATCATTGGAGGAGCCACTCTTTTCGGCATCCTCACAGAGATATTTCTTAAGCTTTGACCAGGTGAAAACATAGATTCCCATTGAGGCTAAGGTGCTCTTGGGCTGAGCAGGCTTTTCCTCAAATTCATAGATGGTGCCATCAGGGTTGGCATTCATAATGCCGAAACGCTTTGCCTCCTCAAGCGAAACATTGAGCACCGCGATGGTACAATCGGAGCCTGTTTTCTTGTGCTGCTTTATCATTTTGGAATAGTCCATCTTATAGATATGGTCGCCAGAAAGAACGAGAACGTATTCAGGGTCATAACGCTCGATAAAGGCTATGTTCTGATAGATGGCGTTGGCGGTTCCTTTATACCAATCACTGCCCGTGCTCTTCTGATACGGGGGCAGAACGTGGACACCGCCCTCAAGACGGTCAAGATCCCAGGTCTTACCGCTGCCAATATAATCGTTGAGCTCGAGCGGCTGATACTGGGTCAGCACGCCAACCGTGTCAATACCGGAGTTGGCACAGTTAGAGAGCGGAAAATCGATGATACGGTATTTTCCGCCATAGGGGACTGCGGGCTTTGCGACATTGGCGGTGAGTACGCCCAGTCGGCTGCCCTGACCTCCGGCAAGCAGCATTGCTACGCATTCGGTCTTTTTCATTTCTGATTACTTCCCTTCTTCGGCGTGGGTTTTACGCCTGCGCCTTTGTTTTTGCGGCCGCGAGCAGCGGTCGGTTTGTATTCATAATAAAGAACAGAGAGCGGGGGCAGTGAAAACTCCGCAGACTGTTTGCATCCGTGCATTTCGGTGGGTTCGCTTATAATCTCACCCGAGGCCTCGCAGCCATAGCCGCCGAATGAAACGTCATCGGTGTTGAGCACCAGCTTATACTTGCCGTCATACGGCAGGCCGATGCGATAACCCTTGCGCTCGACCGGAACAAAGTTGCATATCGCGATTATTTCTTTGCCCGAACGGTCGGTTCGGCGGAAGGCAACGATGCTTTGCTCGTTATCATCGTTGGCTATCCACGAGAAGCCCTCCCACGAATAATCGATTTCCCAGAGTGCGGCGGTTTTGCGATAGAGCGCGTTAAGTTTTTTAATAAACTGCTGTATCTGGGCGTGCTTTTCATAATCGAGCAACAACCAATCAAGCTCGCGCTGGTAGTTCCATTCAATAAACTGGGCGAACTCCTGACCCATAAACATTAGTTTTTTGCCAGGGTGCGCCATCATATATGCCTGGAAAGCGCGAAGCGAGCAGAATTTATCCTCGTATTCGCCCGGCATCTTGCCTATAAGTGAGCACTTGCCGTGCACCACCTCATCGTGCGAGATGGGAAGAACGAAGTTCTCTGAGAATGCATAGAAAAATGAGAACGTTAAGCATTCGTGGTTGAATTTTCTATAGATGGGGTCGAGCGAGATATAACGCAGCATATCGTTCATCCAACCCATATTCCACTTGAAGTTAAAGCCTAGACCGCCCATTTCGGCAGGCTTGGTTACCATAGGCCATGCAGTGGATTCCTCGGCCGACATAATAATATTACCGTCGGCGCGGAAACAGAACTCGTTAACGCGGCGCAAAAGCTCGATAGCATCTAAGTTTTCTCTGCCGCCGTAGGAGTTGGGAATCCATTCACCGTCACGGCGGTTATAATCGCGGTAAAGCATGGATGCAACGGCATCAACACGCAGACCGTCGACGTGGTATTTTTTAATCCAGTAAACGGCGTTGGAGATGAGGAAGTTCATAACCTCTACCCTGCCGTAGTTGAATACTGCGGTGCCCCACTCCTTATGCTCGCCTATGCGCGAATCCTCATATTCATAGGTGGCGGTTCCATCGAAGCGGTAAAGTCCAAACTCATCTTTGGGGAAATGTGCCGGCACCCAATCGAGAATAACGCCTATTCCCTTGCTGTGCATTATATCAACGAATTTCATAAAATCGTGAGGAGTGCCATAGCGCGAGGTGGGCGCATAATAGCCGCCAACCTGATAGCCCCACGAGCCATCGAACGGGTGCTCGGATATGGGCATGAGTTCAACGTGGGTGTAGCCCATTTCGCATACGTATTCAGAGAGGCGTTCTGCCAACGTTACGTAATCAAGAACAGTGCCGTCTGCATTGCGCTGCCACGAGCCTGCATGCACCTCGTATATATTCATGGGGCTTTCGTAAAGATTGGTTTTTGCCTTTTTGGCTATCCACTCGCTATCCGACCACTCGAAGCCCTCGATATCGAATATCTTTGAGGCTGTGCCCGGAGCAGTTTCGGCATGGAAGGCATAGGGATCGGCCTTCAGCACGGTGTGCCCTGAATTATCGGTGATGGCAAATTTATAGTTATCGAACTGAGAGAGCCCGCCACGCTCGATAGTCCAAACGCCGTGCTCACAGTGCATTACGTCGGCGCCTTGGTCCCAGCCGTTAAAGTCGCCTACGAGCGATACCGCCCTTGCCCGCGGTGCCCACACCCTGAAAACATAACCGTTCTCGGTGGGATGGCACCCCATATATTCATAAGCATCGTCCGAAAGCTGCGCCAAAAACTGCTTTATTCTTTCGTTCAAGCATACTACCTCCTTTTACTATCTGTTTATAATTTTACCAAATGTTAGTAGCGTTTTCAAGCGTGTTTTTTGTGAAAAATCAAATGCGCGCGTAATATTTTTTGGATAGAATTTATACAGTTTGCATAAAAATGGCGCCCTTTTCAAGATTTTTGAAACGGCGAAGGTGCCGAGAGCACAAAAAAGAACGGTGCACAAAACGGCACCGTTCTTTATTTTTACATTATTCGACTTCGTAGGTATAGAGATCACCACTTAAGGTGATGCGATCGGCATGGGCATAAACCTTTACGCCGTTTTCATCCTCGGAGGGAGAGCTATAAGCAGTGTAGCTTATTATCAGCTTGCCCGTGAAGCTCTTGGTGGAGAACTGCGGAGCAGAAAGCGTGAAGCCCTCGGGCAGGTTGCCCTTTTTATCGATATACTTGGCGGTGGCGATATCACGAAATGCCGCGAGGTCATACTGCGGCAGGCTTACCTTTTCGGGATAGCGAGCGGCCTTTTCCTCCTCAGGGATAGAGATGGGAGCGGATAATTTTTTATCCTTTATCTCGGAGGTGAAATCCTCGGCGGTGAATTCGGTTTTATAAACCTTAACCTTATTGTGAGTTTCCTCGGGAGCAACTATCGTGAGGCCGATTTCATCGCCCGAGATTTTGCGATTTTCCATCGAGATGAGCTCGCCGTTATCCTCATCGCTATAATCGAATTCGGCGGTTCGCTCGCAGGCGCAAAGACACATAACCGTTATTATTATGCAAAGCAATAATGACAGTTTTTTCATATCCTTTCGCCTCCTTTACTCTCGTTATAACTATTATACCATAGTAATGAAAAATTTAAAGAGGAAATTTTAAGAAAACAAAAAATTCTTTCGACACGAAATTACCCGCTATAAAAAAATGCTCCGCCGACGTGGCGAAGCATTTAAAATTTTTTATTTTTTGAGCGCGTTTATTGCCTTTTGCTGGCGAATATCGTTGCCAAGGAACTGGAGCAATGTATAACTGCCGATCATTCTCGAGGCAACACGTGCGGTATATTGCTTTTCGAGCTCCTCAAGCGTGAGATTTGTGCTGATAACGGTGGAGAGCCCGCGCATTATACGTGTGTTTATGATATTGAAAATGCAGGACTGCGAAAACGAGGTCGGCATTTCGCTGCCGAGGTCATCAATAACCAGCAAATCGCAGCCTAATATGCTCTCGCTTATATCGGTGCTGCCCGAA
Organism: Acutalibacteraceae bacterium; assembly: GCA_045655625.1. Lineage (GTDB taxonomy): Bacteria > Bacillota > Clostridia > Oscillospirales > Acutalibacteraceae > SIG589. The sequence continues at coordinate 3,404 of JAZOPP010000148.1, read as the reverse complement.
TAGGAGAAGGTTTCGGATGAGAGCTTATTTATAAGGTTTTGGGCGCTGCCGTAGATAACCGAGCGGTCACCCCCCAGCACCGCCGCTGCAATAGCGAGCGAGAGATGGGTTTTGCCCAGTCCCGTTCCGCCTAAGAATAAAAGGTTATCGGAGTGGTTATCAAAATTATCGGCAAAGGCGCGGCAGACCTTGAGCACCTGGGTCATGCGTTTTTTGGGCGTTGTGTTGCCAACCGCTGCATCGGAATAATAGGAAAGGCTGAAATTATCGAAGCTGCACTTATCGATAGGCATATCCTCACAGAGCTTTTTATGAGAGAGCTCCTTGGCGATAGCCTTAACGCACTCGCATATCTTGCCGTTTGGCAGATAGCCGGTATCGCCGCAGGAGGCACAGGCAAAGCGATGAGCCTCTATATCGATACCGCCCAAAAGCTTTTCCTTTTCGGCACGAAGCGTTGCGGCGTGAGCCTTGAGCGACTCTGCCGAAGCCTTATTGCCCGAAATAGCAGCAATAGCCGCCTTGGCGCTGACGCTGCACAGCTCGCGCTCGATTTCCTCTATGCGAGGATTTGCGGTATAAATTTCTTCGCGCAGTTTTTCATATTTAAGCAGAGCATTATGCTGCTCGCGCTTTTTGATTTCGAATGCCTCTTTATATACGGCACTGTTAAATCCCATTTTAATTCTCCTGTGAATCTATAGAATTGAGCATATCATCGAACAACGAGCGGTCGTAGGATGCGGCGCTGCCCGCAGTTTTCGGCTTGGCGGTTTCTTCCTTTATATCGGAGAGCTGCTTTACCCCGCTCTCGTGCCATTTTTTGATGACCGAGGCGATATACGTAATATTGTATTTTCCTGTGTTGTCCACACATATTTCATAAGCGCGGGTGAGAAGTTCACGGTTTATCTTCCATTCCTCTACCCATAAGCGAGCACATTCAAGTTCCTTTTTGCCGGGCTTGCGGTCACCAAGGCCAAAGGCGCGGCGAAGTACGCCAAAGGAAGAACGTGTGTTATATATTTCGGTTATTTTCTTTTCGGCATCTGCCACGGTTTCTACCCCGCTATCCAGCCAATCCAGCGCGGTACGCTCGATATAGCCGATATTTGGCTTGCCATCGCTTATTGCGAATTCGATAACCATAAGCAGCACCGAGGCGCTGATGCCTTCGTCATCATAGAGCCACACGAGGGTGGAACTTTCGGAGGCGCGAAGCGTTCTGCCCAGCTTCTGCTGAGCCTCGCGCAATAAAAATGCAATATTGGCATCCTCGTTGCCGCGTCGGGCAACCTCGCTGCGGTCGGGCTTTTGGGTGTGCGCGCGAACCGCCTTTTGCTTTATAGGCTCTGCCTCGAGCTGCACGGCGGCTGCGCCCTCACAGAGCAGAATGCCTGCATCTGCCCAAAAGGCAAGGCTATCGCGAATATCCGAAGCGGGGACCGACAGGTATGCGGCGATATCCTCGGCCACGATTGGAGCCGAGGGGTTTCTAAAGATATAAAGCAGGGTTTTAAGCTGAACCGCGCCTGCCATTTTAATGTGTTTATCAACCACTGCACTCGGCACCGAAAACGAGCCGAAAAGCGAAGTGGGATTGACATTATAGGTCATTCATTAACCCCCGAAAAATTATTGCAATTTATTATAACATTTAATTTTTTCCTTGTAAACCGACAAAAAACTACTCATCCTTTACCTTTTCACAACGGGTAGATTTTTGACGCGGTTTTGAATGATGAGAGCCACAAAATATAGTTGATAAAAAATTTTTAAAATTTTCTATTTGCATTCTCCTATCTTTAATGTATAATAATTGGAGAAAACCCAAAACGGAGATGATTTTATGTCAGTGTTAGTTACGGGCGGCGCAGGTTATATCGGAAGCCATACCTGTATCGCTATGATCGAGGCAGGCTATGACGTTATCGTTGTTGATAATCTCGATAACTCCAGCCCCGAATCCTTAAAGCGTGTTGAGAAAATCGTTGGCAAGGAAATCAAGTTTTATGAGGAGGACGTTCGCAATAAGGATGCTCTCCGCAAGATATTCTCTGAGAACAAGATTGATTCTGTTATTCATTTCGCAGGTCTTAAGGCGGTTGGGGAATCGGTTAAGATCCCCGTTAAATATTACGATAACAACCTTATAAGCACTCTCTACCTCTTAGAGGTTATGGAGGAATTCGGCTGCAAAAAAATTGTTTTCAGCTCGTCTGCAACCGTTTACGGTGTTGCCGAGGAGATGCCGCTTAAGGAGGGTATGCCGCTGGGCGCTACCAACCCCTACGGCAGAACCAAATACTTTATTGAAGAAATGCTCCGCGACCTTTATATTTCGGATGATAGCTGGTCTATCGCGCTGCTGCGCTATTTCAACCCCATTGGCGCTCACAAGAGCGGAACCATTGGTGAAGACCCGAGCGGAATTCCCAACAACCTTATGCCCTATATTTCGCAGGTTGCGGTTGGTCGCCTTGAAAAGTTAAGCGTTTTCGGTGATGACTACGACACCCGCGACGGCACAGGCATTCGCGATTATATCCACGTTGTTGACCTGGCTGAGGGTCACGTTAAGGCAACCGATTGGGTGCTCGCTAACAAGGGATGTGAGCCCTTTAACCTCGGCACCGGCAACGGCTCCAGCGTTTTAGAGCTTAAATGTGCGTTCGAAAAAGCTTCGGGCGTTACCGTTCCTTACGTTATTGCTCCCCGTCGCCCCGGAGACCCCGACGAGGTTTATGCCGATGCCACAAAAGCGAAAGAGGTTCTCGGCTGGGAAGCAGAGCTTGATATTGAGAGAATGTGTATAGATACCTGGCGTTGGCAGAAGAATAACCCCAACGGCTACAGAGAATAATAAATATTATAAAAATACCCGTGTGCATTATGCACACGGGTGGTATATGCCCACATAGTTCAACGGATAGAATAAGGTCCTCCTAAGACTTAGATGCAGGTTCGATTCCTACTGTGGGTGCCAGAAGCGGCGAGATGAATCTCGCCTAAAAGAAGAAAGAATAGAGAATAAATAAGAAATAATAAAAAGGTGCGGCTTTTCGCCGCTTCTAATTCTTCATTATTCTTTATTCTTTTTTATTTATTCTTTAAAAAAGGTGATTCTATGAAAAAGGAAAATCCGTTATTAGACAAATCCCTACTTTTTGCTGCACGTATAATTAAACTAAATAAATATCTCACCAAAGAAAAACACGAAACAGTTATAGCCAAGCAAATAATCCGTAGTGCGACATCTATAGGTGCAAATGCCAATGAAGCAATTTACGGTATAAGCAAAGCTGACTTTATTGCCAAACTTCAAATCTCTCTTAAAGAAACCGCCGAAACAGAGTACTGGTTGCGGCTACTTGTTTTATCTGAATACATAACCGAAAACGAAG
>JAZOPP010000147.1:0-4247 GCA_045655625.1 Acutalibacteraceae bacterium | reverse complement strand
GTAGAACCCATACCTTTTTTATGAGCGAATAACTGAATGTTAATCTTTAACATCGGTTTACACCTCCAAGTTTAATTCAATGTTACTGTATTGTTCGGATAGCTGCAGAAGATGAATATAAAGACCACGGAGAACGGTTTGCGTTCCATTCGTTTCCTTTACCACCTTTAAGGATAAGAAACCATCGTTTTCGGTTATATCGCAAACAGCGTTTTCTACATCGGTTAAGGTGTTTGCAGCCATATAAACGGCGGATGATACCGCCGCACAGACCAGCCTACCATCAATATCTCGGCTGTTTGCCGTGCAATGTCCCGTTACGGTGAAGCCTGAAAACCGGCTCTCCGTTCCGAAAAACGTTACCTTAGTCATTCTTAGCGATCTTAGCGATCTCGCTGATCTGAACCTTGGTGTACGGCTGTCTGTGGCCCTTGTGACGGGCAACACCCTTCTTGGGCTTGTAGGTGAAGATGTTGATCTTCTTTCCCTTGCCGTTCTTAAGAACAGTACCCTTTACGAGCATATCCTTAACATACGGCTTGCCCACCTTGAGCTTCTTGTCGCATACAGCAACAACTTTGTCGAAGATGATTTCTGCGTTTTCTTCAGCGCCGAGCTTTTCAACGTAGATAACGTCGCCGTTCTCTACGCGATACTGCTTACCGCCGGTTTCAATAATTGCGTACATTTCCTTGTGGCACCTGCCTTAATTTCAGTCTCGCTACTGTTCGGGCGTGCCCTTTTTTAAGGGCAACTTTAAAAGAGCCCGCAATATGCGGCTTTACTACTATACCACCTGCCAAGTCAAATGTCAAGCAATTATTTTGTGAGTGAGCCACCTTTTATATCAATTACCAAATATATGCGTTCTTCGGCGAGGGTATCGCAGTTAATATAGACCAAAACGCTCTCGCCCTCAGCGTTTTCGCAGGTGAATTCATAGCACTGCAGCTCGTGTTTTCCATCGGTTGGAATAAACACACGTGCGCTCTTGATTACGGTTAGCGAATCGCTTATCACAGCACGCGCCTGCTCGAGGGTTTTGCTCGGTGTGCTCACTGTGCGCGGCTTGTGATTCATAATATATCCATTTGCCTCGCATAGAACTATTTCCCCGCTATCGAGGGCTACGCCTATTTTTATGAGGTCCGAATAACACACCGTTTTTCCCTCTTTATAGGCAAAATTCACGGTACAGATGCCCTCTTCGACAATATAGTATCCCGGTTGAAACTTCATATTGGTAAATTCAGATAGCCATTTTTGCGCTCGCTCTACCGCCTGCTCATAACTAAAAACAGGCTTGCCGTGCTCGGTATATTTCCTGAAATAGGAAATATATCCGCCACGTTTGGTTATCGATACCGAGGCATTATCACTCTCGAAATGATAGGCGGGTATTTTACCCTCGGTGGTAGTCGTTAGGATTAGTACATCCTCATTCGCTATAAGCGCGTTTGCTGCTATTTTGCGCGCCTGCGCTTCGGTTATCTCCTCGGCTGACTCCATCAGATGGGATTGCTCGGTCATAATATGGTCGGAATAGGGTCCATCGTAGATAAGTGTGGGATAATCGGTAGCCTGCTCGGTTTGTTCGGGACTTGACGTATCGCTTTCAAACGTTGGATATAAAAAATCACCGTTCTGGATATGCTCTATGCGCATCTGTTGCGCAGACTCGGCTATACGCTCGGCATTTTGTGCCAAAAGCTCGAGGTTTTCGCGCTCTAAATCGGTTACACCCGTTTGCGAAAAAGATTGCCGCGAGAGATAAAGCGCGTAGTCTCCCGCCTGCGAAATGAATTTATAAAGGTCATTCTGCTCTCCTGTGCTACTCGGCAAAAGTGATAGTGACCCCTTAGCAGAGGCTGCATCCTTATAAATTTCTGCTGCGGTTCTGCTGAGCATTGGTGCGGTTGTTGAATAGGTTGCTTTTCGCAGATTTGCACTGATATTTGAGAGGCTGTTGCACAGGGTGTTAACAGCGCTTGCATAGATATTTTGTTTTGCGCGCTCATATTCGCGTTTTTCGTTTATGCGGCACAGCGTTGTACCCACAAGCACCAGTGACAGAGCAAAGAAAAGTGATGCAATTCTTACCATTTTTATTCTTGACAAAAGTACCACCTCAAAAATATGGTAACCAAAAATTTTCTTTTTACAAATAATTGTTGTAATGTAGGCTATTTAGTACTATAATATATATGCTTGAATATATATTGGGGGCATTTGCTTGAATAACACTGTTTATCTTGATAACAGTTCTACAACCGCCGTTTGTGATACTGCGGTGAAATACATAAATCGCGCGCTTTGCGAAAACTACGGTAACCCCTCCTCCCTGCATATTATGGGAATGAATGCCGAAGCTGAGATTTCGGCTGCGAGAGGCGCCGTAAGCCACATGCTTGGTTGCCGCGATGATGAGGTTTTCTTCACCGGCAGCGGTACCGAAGCCAACAATACCGCTATATTCGGTGCAGCAAGAAGCCGTCGTAAGCGTGGAAACCGAATTGTTACCACCGTTATTGAGCATCCCTCGGTTTTAGAGGCGGTTGCCCTTTTAGAGGCGGAGGGTTTTGAGGTTATTCGCCTTTCCCCCGATAGTGACGGAAAAATTAAAGAGCAGGACATTTTCGAGGCAGTTAATGATAAAACCATTCTCGTAAGCATTATGCTTGTTAATAACGAGGTTGGTTCTATCCAGCCCGTGAAGGCGGCGAGAGCGGCAGTGCTGCGAAGTAAGGCTCCCGCGCTTGTGCACTGCGACGCCGTGCAAGGCTTTGGCAAAATGAATATTTCGGTGAATGAGCTCGGCGTTGACCTTTTAAGCGCAAGCGGACATAAAATTCACGGACCTAAGGGTGTTGGTATTCTTTATAAAAAGAAATCCGTTCATATCCCCGCACTTATCGTTGGCGGCGGGCAGGAATCGGGGCTTCGCTCGGGAACCGAAAGCGTTCCGCTTATTGCAGGACTAAAAGGCGCGATTGAGGAATTACCCAAAAACAACGACAACATAAAAGCGATTCGCGACCACGCGGCAGAGCTTTTCGGCTCGAGTGATTTCGCTATCACCAATTCCCCTGACGATGCGCTACCCTATATTTTAAACGTTTCTCTGCCGGGATATCGTTCGGAAACGCTGTTGCATTTCCTCGAAGCTGAGGGCATATTCGTGTCGAGCGGAAGCGCCTGCGCCAAGGGCAAGGGCAGCTACGTGCTGCGCGCCATGGGTCTGCCTGCACAGAGGGTGGACAGCGCACTGCGAATAAGTTTTTCACGATACAACACTAAAGAGGATGTTGACCGTTTGTTTGCATCCCTTAAAAAAGCAAAGGACACATTAAGGAGCACTAAATGAAAGAAATAATACTCATTAAAAACGGCGAGTTGGTATTAAAGGGATTAAACCGCCGCACGTTTGAGGATATAATGATAAAGAACATAAAGCGCAAGCTTTCCTCTTTGGGAGCTTTCGATATAAGCCGTGCGCAATCGACTATAGTTATCACCCCTAAGGATGATTCCTTTGATATGAACGAGGCGGTTGAGCGCGTTGGAACCGTTTTTGGTATTTCGGCTTATAATCGCGCTGCCGTTTGTGAAAAGGATATTGAGGTTATAAAGAAAATAGCCTGCGAATATTTGGCAGACGCACTCTCGGGTGTTAGCACCTTTAAGGTTGAGGCTAAGCGCTCTGATAAAAAGTTTCCGCTTAAATCTCCCGAGATTTGCTGTGAGGTTGGCGGAGCGCTGCTCGAAGCATTCCCCCACCTTTCGGTTGACGTTCACGAGCCTGAGCAGGTTGTTACGGTTGAGATACGCGACCGCGATGCATTTATCCGCGCAGGACAGCTGCGTGGTGCAGGCGGTATGCCCGTTTCAAGCGCAGGCAGAGCCGCTATTATGATTTCGGGTGGAATCGATAGTCCCGTTGCGGCTTATTTGATGGCGCGCCGCGGACTTGAGCTTAACGCTATTCACTTTGCCAGTCCTCCCTACACCAGTCCACGTGCTGAACTTAAGGTTAGACAACTGCTCGAAAAAGTTGCTCGCTACAGTGGCACCATAAGGCTCGGCATAGTTCCCTTTACCGAAATACAGGAGCAGATAGCTCAAAACTGTCCCGAAGAATATTTCACACTTATTATGCGCCGCATGATGCTTCGAATCGCGCAAAAGCTTGCTCGCGAGCGCGGCTGTGGTGCACTTATAACGGGTGAGAGCCTCGGTCAGGTCGCAAG
>JAZOPP010000146.1:0-5935 GCA_045655625.1 Acutalibacteraceae bacterium | reverse complement strand
GTTATTCTCACGAAGTGGAAAAAACAGAAAGACTGAGGTATAGCAAGGTAAAAATAAGTATAAGAAAACGACCTCATGTAACACGTGATTGTGTGTTACACAAGGTCGTTTGATTCTTATTTTTTCTTGGGTTCTCTCAGGATATCAATTTTTACCCTTTTGAGGATATGTGGGGTTACCCTGAAATAATCCGTCTTATTCCCACTCAATAGTGCCGACGGGCTTCGGGGTGAGGTCGTAGAGCACGCGGTTGATGCCTTCAACCTCTGCGGTGATGCGGGCGGTTATCTTGTGCAGCACTGCATAGGGAATCTCCTCAATGGTAGCCGACATAGCATCCTTGGTGTTAACGGCGCGGATGATGGCGGGCCAGCCTTCATAGCGGCTCTCATTCTTAACGCCAACACTCTTCATATCGGGAACGATAACGAAATACTGCCATACTTTCTCGGCGAGGCCTGCTTTATCAAACTCATCGCGGAGAATTGCATCGGCTTCGCGGAGGGCGTGGAGCCTGTCGCGGGTGATAGCTCCCAGGCAGCGAACGCCAAGACCGGGACCGGGGAACGGCTGGCGATAAACCATAGCGTGGGGAAGACCCAGTGCCTCGCCAACAACGCGAACCTCATCTTTATAAAGGAGCTTTAAGGGCTCAACGAGCTCGAACTTTAAGTCCTCAGGCAGACCGCCAACGTTATGGTGGGATTTGACTGCCTTTTTGCCCTCTGCCTGCTTAATGCTCTCTAAAATATCGGGGTAGATGGTGCCCTGAGCGAGGAATTCAACGCCCTCAAGCCCACGCGCCTCATCAGCAAAAACGTTAATAAACTCGGCGCCGATTATCTTGCGCTTGCGCTCGGGGTCGGCAACGCCTGCTAAGAGGTTTAAGAAGCGGTCGGTTGCATCAACGTAAATGAGGTTGGCATCAAGACCGTTTTTGAAAAGCTCGATAACGTTTTCAGATTCGTTCTTGCGCATAAGACCGTGGTTAACGTGAACGCAAACGAGCTGCTTGCCGATAGCCTTTATAAGCAGAGCGGCAACAACCGAAGAATCAACTCCGCCCGAGAGCGCGAGCAGAACCTTGCCATCTCCTACCTGTGCGCGAACGGCGGCAACCTGCTCCTCTATAAACTTATCAGCCAGAGCGCGTGTGGTGATGCGCTCCATGGTTTCGGGACGCTTGTTAGAATCCATCAAAATTCCCCCATAGTTTTAAATGATATAAAAGTATAGCACAAAACCTGCCCCCATGCAATATTTTCGGAACAGGTTTTTTGAAAAAATTTTTAAAACGGATTAGAAAAAATTTTGTTTATTTTGCAGGGATAGCGTTCAGAAGATTTATGATTTTAACGAGGGTTGCCTCATCGATGCATTCCTCTCTATCGAGAACCTCCAGCAAAAGGTCGTTGCTGCCGTGGGTGAGCGCTGAATAAACGGGGGTGTTCTTCTTTTCGCCGAGCAGCTGAACCACTGCATCGGGGTTCGAGAAATAAACCATATTGTTAACGTGAACGTTTATGCCGTTTTCGCGCAAAAAGCCTGCAAGGCGATAGGTGTGGGTGCCGACCTGCTTTATGGGGCTATAGAAGTTTTTCTGATAGGGAGTGCCCTGCTGACCAACCTTTTTCTGCACCCACTGGGGGTTATCGTAATTACCCACGATGGTGCCGCCCATATTTTTGGTTTCAACAATGAAAACACCCGTGGGACCTACGATAACGGTATCGAGCTCGCTTTGGTTGCCCTCATAGCTTACGGTCAGGTTCTGGAAGCCGCAATAGGAGGTGGAGGGAAGCGCCGAGAAGATTTCAGCTGTTGCCGCCTCGCCTGCAAGACCCGAAGCGAGAGCATCTGCCTTTTGTTTGAAAGTAGAGCCGATAAGTCCGCCGCCGCCGAACACGAACATAAGCGGAATAGCCACCGAGAACATATGGGCGCCAACCGCTAAAACGGCGAACAGCACGAAGCCGATAATACAAACTATAAAACCTAAGTTCGAGGCGCTTTTTGCCTTTTCATATTCCTCTTTGAGATGATTGCTTTTCTTAATAATCTTTGCCATTTTTAAATTCCCCTTTGAAAAAGTTTTTAGGTTTTGCCCTTACGTTAACATAGGGGAGTGAGAAAAGCAATCGGTTTTATTTTTTTCAAAAAATTTTTTTAAAACGCAAACTGCGGCTTCTTGATTTTATGGGTGGCTTACTATATACTTAAATTATATGATAGCCGCCAGCATCAAAAGCCCCTCTACGTCACGGTAGAGGCTGTAAAGCGTGCTGCTCGGCAGCGGATTTTGTCCGCGACCGATTTCGATGGTAAAGCCCGGGCGAGAGAAATGGCTGATAAACCAGTCCTTAAATCCGCCGCCATAGGCAAGCCCTGTCGGCACCGAGAGGGCATAGCCGCTCTCCGCGGCGAGGATTTCCGCCATTTTTTCGCTGTGGCGCGGCTTCATCTCGCCAAAGCTGTGGTAGATAACCTCGCCCTGGGTATGTAGTGCCAGTGCGTGGCGGATGTTTTGTTCGCGGCAAAGCGAAATCAGCGCCTGCGTTTCTGGTTCGCTTTCGGGATATTCGCCACCGTAGCGGGTGGGCGCGGGACCAAAAATGCCCGAATCACGCTCAAGGCGGTGCAGCTCGTTCCAGCCCGCCGAAAAATTGTGGTTTATATCCACGCCGCGCAAATTCGCGTTCCAGTGGGTGAAATCGCCGCCCGATAGGCGCCTTATTTTGCCCGCCATATAGCCTGCGCCGCGCTCTCCCAAGATGGAGATTTCGCAGCCGTCGGGGTTAACGCGCGGCACGATTAAAATTCCCTTGCCGAAAAACGCCTTGCGCGCATCCAGCCCTGCTATTTCCTCACCGTGGCAAAGCGCTTCGCACAGCTGCTCGGCAAAAAGCAGAGATATGTTGGTGGTTATGTGCTCGCTGCCGTGTGTTGCGGCGGCAAAAAGCGCGTATTCATCGCTTTGACCAATCTGAATGCAGGGAATATCCCGCCCTGCACAGCTGCGACCTATCGATTCGCAGGATATAAAGGGATACCGCTCGCACAGGCGGTCGATAAGCTTTTTCATCTGAACGTAGTCACAATCGGCGGCGGGGATAATGCTGTTCATGGTTTGTCCTCCGTTTTTCAAGGTTATACCCTAAATATATGCCGTAGAAAGGAAGAATATAATGGATCTCACCGAAAAGCAGTTATCTGCAGAATATAAATTTAAGGGCAGGATAATCAAGCTGCGCGTTGATAACGCTCTGCTGCCCGACGGCAAGACCGCAACACGCGAGGTGGTTGAGCACGGCGGCGGTGTTTGCGTTGCCGCGCTGGATAGCGATGGTTGCGTGCTGGCGGTGCGCCAGTTCCGTTATCCCTATAGCGAAACGGTGCTGGAAATTCCTGCAGGCAAGCGCGATGGCGATGAAGATCCGTTCATATGCGGCGTGCGAGAGCTTCGCGAGGAAACGGGAGCCACTGCCGCTGAGTATCGTTTTTTGGGTGAACTTTATCCCAGCCCGGGATACTGCGGCGAGATAATCTGGATGTATGCCGCCAAGGGACTCACCTTCGGCGAGCAGGAAACTGATGAGGACGAATTCTTATCGGTCGAGAGAATACCGCTTGACCGTTTTGCCGATATGGTGCTCTCGGGCGAAATCAAGGATGCCAAGACCCAGGCGGCAATTCTGAAACTAAAAATGCTGGTTGATAGGGGAGAGTTTTAATGCTTTTATACATAATCCGCCACGGCGACCCGATATATGATCCCGACTGCTTGACCGACCTCGGCCACGAGCAGGCACGGGCGCTCGTTCCGCGACTGGCGCCGCTGGGCTTTGATAAAATTTTCGTATCGCCTATGATACGCGCTCAGCAAACCGCCGCACCCACCTGTGAGGAACTGAAAATGACCCCCGAAATCCGCCCGTTTTTAAGCGAGCAGAATTTGTTTGATCTTTGCTGTATGCCACTGCCCAAGGATGGCGATGAGGGTGAGGAAATCTCCATTCGTTGGTGCTTCCATCAGCGCGAGACCAACTATAAACCGCGTAACCCCTATGGTGAACTTGATAAGTGGTATGACCTGCCTGCATTCGCTGCGGTGCGTGAAAAGGCGGTCCCCGGCTATAAAAAGTTTATAGAGGATGCCGATGGCTTCCTGTCTGAGCTGGGCTACCACCGCGAGGACGGCTTCTATCGTGCCGAAAACCCACCCTATGAGCGCGTGGCGGTTTTCTGCCATCAGGGCGTGGGACTCACCTGGATGGCGCATATGCTCAACATTCCTCCGCAGATGTTCTGGTCAAGCTTTGATATGACCCACACGGGAATTTCGGTGCTTGAATTCCGCGAGTTTAAAAATAAACTAACAACCCCGATTTGCCTTTGCCTATCCGACACCTCGCATCTCTTCCGCGCAGGTATGGATATAAAATTTTGCGGCAAAAAAGAATATTAAAAAAAAGACCCTGACTTTTCGTCAGGGTCTTTTTTATTTGAGAAGTGAATTCAGCTTCGCCATATCGGCGCTTTTGGGAGTTGGCAGATTTCCAAAAGGGAAAACCTTGCCGAGCTCATCGTATTTGCTCTGGCAAATTTTCTTAAAGGGCAGAAGATCCACCTTTTGAACGCAGGAATGCTTTTCTGCTATCTCTTTAAGGCGCAAAATATTTTGCTCGTTATCGTTAAGCGTGGGGATAATAACCTGACGCAAAACGGTGGGAATTTGGCGGCGCTCAAGCTCGGACAGGAAGCGAAGCACACGCTCCATATCGCAGCCTGCGTGAAGGCGGTATTGCTCATCGTTTGTATATTTAATATCGAGCAGAACAAAATCCGTAACCTCCAAGAGTGAGGCAACGTCCTCGTTCCAAACGCTGCCCGAGGTGTCAAGGCAGGTGTTAATTCCCGCTTCCTTGCAAAGGGAGAACACCTCGCGCGCAAACAAAGGTTGCAGCAGAGGCTCGCCGCCCGAGAGGGTGATGCCGCCCATCTCGCCGAAATATTCGCGGTAGCGCGCGGCCTTTTTTGCTATTTCCTCAGCGTCCACTTTTTTGCCGCCTGCATCTCTGGTTTCGGGGTTGTGGCAGCAACCGCAATTTAGATTGCAGCCCTGCAAAAACACAACGAACCTAACGCCCGGACCATCGCTGCCGCCAAGACTTTGGATGGAGTTTATATATCCGCTTATCATACGCTCTCGTGGAAGGTACGGCTGATAACCTCACGCTGCTGCTCGCGGGAGAGCTTGTTGAAGTTAACTGCGTAGCCCGAAACGCGGATGGTGAGGTTGGGATATGCTTCGGGGTTTTCATAAGCCTTGATAAGGGTTTCGCGGTTAAGCACGTTAACGTTTATGTGATGAGCCATCTTGGCAAAATATCCGTCGAGGATGGCAACAAGGTTGCCAACGCGCTCGGTATCGCTGTTGCCGAGAGCCTCGGGGGTTATCGAGAAGGTGTTGGAAATACCGTCGCGGCAATCATCATAGGAGAGCTTTGCAACCGAGTTCAGTGCGGCAAGAGCGCCGTTCTCCTCGCGACCCGACATGGGGTTGGCACCGGGGGCAAAGGGCTCGCCTGCGCGGCGACCGTCGGGGGTTGCGCCCGTGTTCTTGCCATACATAACGTTGGAGGTTATGGTCAGCACCGAGAGGGTGTGGACGGCTTTGCGGTAGGTGGGGGTCTTGCGCAACTCGGTTATAACGCGGTTGGTCATATCCTTGGCAATTAAATCAACACGGTCATCATCGTTGCCGAACTTGGGGAATTCGCCCATCGTCTCAAACTCGGTGATAAAGCCTTGGGCATCAAACACGGGCGTGACGGAGGCGTACTTGATGGCGCTGAAGGAGTCGGTGAGGACGGAAAGACCCGCAATGCCGAATGCCATCAAACGCTCCACATTGGTATCGTGCAGAAGTCGGAGG
>JAZOPP010000145.1:0-8128 GCA_045655625.1 Acutalibacteraceae bacterium | reverse complement strand
GGAAATGCATTTGTCTGCAGGAACAATAAGAGCATTGGGAAGCTTGGTGTTTATATAGTTCTGTGCAAGATTTGCAACGCAGTTGGCAACAACTACAGCGGTCTTGGGATCGGTGTTGTGAATTTTAACGTCAATAAACAGCGATTCCTCAGAACGGCGTGCTACCGAGGTCATACCCTTAAGCTGAGTGGCAGAGAAACCGTAGCGTGCAAGCTCAGGCTGCTCCGAGAGCTCCTCGAAAAAGCTATAGGTCTTCATAACGTCAACGCAGGTATCAACAATGCTCAGCGAAGAAGCAAGGTCACTGCTGCTTATCTTGCTGCTTGTGCTGTTCGGGTTTTCGGTAATACCACCGTTGGTTGCAATAACCGAAGAACGGGCGGCATATGAGGGTGTTACAAAATTAGAATTGTAAACGTATGCGCTTCCCGCAAAAATCACGGCAACGAGCAGAATGATCCATAATCTCTTAGCGATTATGTTAAGCACCTGCCAAATTGAAAGTTCGTTCATTGATTTATCCATCCTCTCGGGCGATATAACGCCTATTTTAGATCAGTTAAGTTCAAAAGAACATAAAAAACCACATAGTATTATACCATGTGGTCTGTCAAATAGCAAGCATTTATATTTATATATAATAAAAGGGTAAAAATCAGGTATAGAGAAAATCCTCAAACAGTTCGGGCAGAAAGCGGTCGTCCGGCAAATCAAACCTTAAAACCTCGCAAAGCTTTTCGATTTTTTCACGGTCGGTGCAAAGATCGCGATAGCAGGTCGCCTCGCCGTCGCGGATTATTTTTATGCCGTAAACGTTAATCTCGCTTTGCGCCTCTCCCAATACGGTATCGCAGGTTATCTCTATCTCGTTTCTCCCCATATTACACCCCAGAATAAGTAATAGGTTTCGGTTCTCATTTCATGAACATTATATAGCAATAGCCATATTTTGTCAATATAAAATTCCAAAAACTTTCACATTTTGAAAACGAGAGAAAAAAAGAGAAAAAATGAGAAAAATATGGAAAATCACCTAAAATCGGGAAAACGCTCCAACAATTTTTTAATGCATTTTTAAAAAAACAATGATAAAATGCTTATAAAGAAAGGGGCAAAGAGAGTGATAACGGAACAAGGCTTTTTAATTTTAAGACTGGGCTGCTTAGTTTGCACGGCGCTGCTGCTTGTGTGTCTTTCCATAGCACTCACGGAAACCTACCGCGCCGATATACTATCGCTTTCGCACACGGTGAATTACATATGCCTGAGAGCAGAACGGATTTTGGCGCTTTCGGTATTTTCGGCAGTGTCGGCAGATATTTTGTTATATAAAAAAGCACGGTAGGAATTTCTGCCGTGCTTTTATTCTTTAGGTGTAACAAAAACGGTGCTTTGGTGCGTGTATATCACCATGCCTGCGCGTGCGCCCGATGGCTTTTTAACATGCTTTATAAGGGTGTAATCAACCGGCACGTTTTGCGAGCCACTTGCTTGCGAATTGGCGGCGGCTATTTGTGCTGCACAGATTATGGTGCTGTCGGGCGGTGTTGTCCCACCTGTCATGATAACGACGTGCGAGCCGTGAATATCTTTGGTGTGCAGCCAAATATCGTTTTTTTGAGCCGTCTTTAACGTGAGCAGGTCGTTTTGCGTATTGTTGCGCCCCGCAAGAATACGGAATCCATCGGGAGATAGGTATTCCTTAAAGGGCAGCGCCTTGCGCTTTGCTTGCTTTCCCTTATCTCGGCGGATATATCCTGCTGCGATGAGTTCATCTCGAATATCGGCAATTTCCGAAACGCTCGTGGCGCGAGACAGCGCATCGCTGACCGATTCAAGATATAATAGCTCGCGGCGGCAGTCCTCAATAAGACCGTGAAGCGTCTGCTCGGCGTTGCAAAGCTTCCTGTATTCCTTAAAATATCTTGCCGAGTTTTCGGCAGGGGACAGCGCTTCATTAAGCGGGATAGAAATTTCGCGAAGTTCGGGGTCGTAGTAATTGGGCACCCTCGCCGCGGTAGTTCCACGGGGGATAAGGCTTATATTCGCTTTTATCAGCTCGCCGTAGATACGTAGCGTTTCTCTGTCCTCGCATTTTTTAAGTTCCTCCATTCGAAGGTTCAGCTTGCGAGAGCAGCGCTCGGTCAGCGTTTTGAGCGTTTTGCCAACCGCATCGCAGGCACTTCGCAAACGCTCGGCATTTGCGCGACTGCTGTAGAAAGCATCCAGCATTTCGCTATAAGTAGCGTATTTTTTCAGTTCTTGTCCATCTGTTTTGCTCATTGGCAGGAAAGAAAACGCTTTGGGAACACCCTGCTCAAAAAGAATATAGGGAGCAGCATTTTCGCCGCTTGCCAAGCCTCTAATTAAGGCGATGAGTTCATCTAACTTTTCATCCGAAAGACGATTTGCAGGTGCATCTTCGCAGCCGAGAGCCGCGGCAATTTCCCTCGCCGCCAAGGGAGAGAGACCTGAAACAGAACCCAGCAGCGCCAAGGATAGTGAATCGCATTCCTGTTTTTGCAAGGCTTCCTTGAGGTTATCACACAATGGGTCTGCCTTGCCCTGAGCGGCAGGTGCCTCGTAAACCGCACCGGGCAGAATAAGTCGCGCACTCGTTTCAATATCCGAGCGGCGTACCGAATCAATAATCCTGCCATTTTCATCAATCAAAATGATATTCGCCTGATTTCCGATAAGCTCAGCGGTAAGGCTTAGGTTTCTGCGGTCACCCATTTCATCGGTCGCAGAGAATATAAAATTCAAAATTCTATCGGTCCCCGTTTGGGTAACCTCAAGCAGCCGAGCGCCCGAGAGATGCTTACGCATCAGCATGCAAAACATGGGCGGAACTGCAGGGTTTTCGGGTGTCTGCTCGGTGAAATGCACGCGTGCAATACCCGGCTTTGCCGAAAAAAGCAACCGCTTGTGCATTCCCGCAGAGCGCAACAAAATTACCAGCTCATCTCGCGATGGCTGGAAAATTTTATCAACGCGGCAGGAAACTGCAGTTTCGAGCTCGCGGCGCAAATTTTTGCAAAGAATACCGTCAAGCGGCATAAAAAACACCTCGTATGGGGTTAGTTATCAAGTTTGGCTTTTATATAGTCGGCGGCGCGAAGATAATAGTCATATTGGCTCTTATCCTCCAAGGACTTTAAACCCTCCAAGCAGCCTAAAAGCCTTGAATACTGCTTAGCAAGCATCTCGCGGTCGCATTCCTTTTCGGGGTTTAGCAGTCCCGTGAAGAAAAACTCCTCATCGCGGGCGGTGCTGTCAGGTGTTGCGAGAACGTCCATAACGGTATATATCCTGCCACCGTCGGCAACCGCTGCCTCAGCGCAAAGACTATAACCGTTTTTATAAAGAAATTCGCGCACGATTTCGGGCGAATTCATAGGCTGCAAAATAAAATGCTTACCGCTGCCGCGAGCCCAGCCGCAGCGCGATAGTATATCGCAAATCAGCTCGCCGCCCATTCCGGCAATAACAATCGTATCAACCTCATTCTTTTCGATACCCTCAAGTCCGTCACAAAGACGAAAAGCAACGCCGTCAGTGTTTGACAGCGTTACGTTCTTCATCGCCACAGATAGGGGACTCATTCGAATATCGCAGGCGAGCACGGCAGGGGAGATATTCTCCCTGCGCAGATAAATGGGCAAATATCCGTGGTCGGTGCCGATATCGGCAACGCGCTCACCATTTTTAATAAACGAAGCGATTTTCGCCAGTCTTAAGCTCAGCGTCGGCATTATTTATCCAAAAAATACTCGTTAAGCTTTGCAACGAGAGCGTCACAATCGGTTCCGTGAACCGAGCAAGCGTCTTCAATGCTCTCACCGCGAGCCGAGGGGCAACCGAGGCAGTGCATGCCTATTTCAAAAAAGTATTTTGCAGCGCCCTGATCCATATCAAGAACGTCGCCAATGCACATATCTTTTGTGATCTTCATTTTATTTTCTCCTTTAAAAAAGTTTTAAGGTTTCACCGCTTGTGCGGTCGTGTTTATAAAGCTTGCGGTTATCGAGCGCCCACATTCTGCCCGAGAATTCACCCTTTTCAAGGGGAGAGAGAGCATCGTTAACCTCATAAACCGTGGCATCCAGCATATCAAGCTGTGAGAGCAGAATAGCCTCCAAGAACATAGGACGCATGCAAGCGCCAAACTCGGGCTCACCGTGGTGGGATAAAACCATGTGTTCCAGCAGCATAGCAGTTTCACCCTCGAGCGAGAGTTCCTTCGCCACCTCGCTTATCATCATAGCACCTGCTGCCAAATGTCCTATAAGATTTCCTTTAACCGAGTAGCCGGTTGCGGTTCCGGTTTTGGAAACCTCAAACTCCAGTGTTTTGGCAATATCGTGCAGCATGGCACCTGCCATCAGCAGCTCGCGATCAACGTTGGGGTATATCTCGCAAACGCCCTCGCAAAGGCGAACGATGGAAAGCGTGTGCAGCAGCAGTCCACCACGGATGGCGTGATGCAGCTTATAGGCGGCAGGCCAGAAAAGCAGCGCCTCGCGGTTGCGCTCAAGCAGCGTAACGGTTATCTGCTTAATGGTGTTATCCTCAAATTCGTTTGCAATGCGCAAAAGCTCTGCAAACATATCCTCCGAGGAATATTCCGCCGATTTCACGAAATCCTCCAGCGCTACGTTATCGCTCGGCAAAACGGGGCGAATGCGGTCAATTCTCAGCTGGTCGTTGCCCTGATATTTCGAGAGCGTTCCGCGCACCTTAACGAGGTCGTCAGCGCCGTATTCACCGTGTTCAGCAGCCGAATAGCTCCAAAGCTTTGCGTTGATTTCGCCGCTTTTATCGGCAAGCGTAATATCGAGGAAGGTATCGCCTTTGGAGGAAACCTTCTTATCGCAGGATTTCACAATGCAAAAGGCTTCAACCGTTCCTTTATTGTCAATGGGTGTAAAATTCATAATAACCTCCATAGCCGCGGCCGCGGCTTCACTGCTTCTATTATACAATAAAACCCGTTCTTATGCAACAACGAGTCTGCTTGATTTTAATGTATGTTTTTGGTATAATAAAAATATTGGAGGTGCTTTGCTTGCAACGCCAAAATTTCTCACACGTAAACCGCGAACTCGATAGGGTGGAGGTTCCGTCCCTCACACCGTATCTCTCGCTTGGGCTTTTCTGCCTTTTATATGCTATGATATTTCCGCTATATCTCTGGTGGCATTATCTGATACCCTTAGTGCTCGGAGCAGGCCTTTTCCTGCTTGTGCGCCGCTTTAGCAAACCGCGCTATGCCACGGTGGAATATTCACTCGGCGGTAAGGCTCCCAAAACCGATAAATCCTTTAAATACACGGCGGTGTGTCTCTGCTTCGTCGTTATTCTCTCCATTCTTTATGGCGGCGTGCGCTCCATAAAAAACTATAGAGAAACCGTTATCGATAAGTATAACGAGGGAGTAGCGGGCAAAACGGTCGAAACCGTTATAGACACTGCTTATAATATCATCACCGTAGCGGGTCGCTATATCCCGAATGATGAAGCGCTTGAAGAATTGCGAAAATCCTTCACCCGCAGCGATAGCATCAAAGGCGGCGGTGTTGACCATAATGCCTTCGCGCTGATAGAATGCTGCAACACCGTGCTGGAAAAGCTCGAAACCAAAACACTTTCCGCGCAGGATAAAACCTATAAAACCGAGTTTTCGGCACAGCTGAAATCTGATAAAAACGTGCTTTTGGGCTCCGAGCATAATAAAAACGCAAAAAAATATAACCAAACTCTCAAAACCTATCCCGCCAAGCTTTTCGCTAATATGGCAGGTGTAGGCGAACTGCCGATTTTCAGCGCCGAGGAGGAATAAAAAATGCTCAAAAAAATAAGCGCACTATTATTAGTGGCGTTATTCACTTTAATTTTCTCTGTCACAGCGCTGGCGGCAACTCCCGCCGCTCCCGCAACCGAGGCGGACTTCTATGCGGCAGACTATGCAGGCGTCCTCTCCGAGACGACCGAAGCTGCTATCCTCTCGGCAAACCAGGCGCTTCGCTCGGCTACCGGCGGTGAGATAGTGGTTGTAACCACCGATTTCACGGGCAGTAAATCCATAGAGGATTACGCCAAGGATATAGGCAACGACTGGGGCGTTGGCTCGGCGAAATACAATAACGGTATGGTGCTTGTAATAAGCGTCGGCGAGGATGATTATTATTGCGCCGTCGGCACAGGTTTTAACTCCCTTGTCGGCAAACTCAAAACTATACTCAATACCGATTTAGAACCCGATTTTGCCGCAAAAAATTATGATGCAGGCGTCCTGAAATGCTTTAATTCCCTTGTAGGTATGGTAAAGGAATCGGGCATCGGCGGTGAGGAATACGTCAAGGATAACAGCTATTATACCTTCGGCGGCTTCCGTCAGTATGCCGCAGGCGGAATGGCATATTCCGCTATCGGCGCGGCAGGCGCATTCGCAATAATCATAGTAATGCTTTTATTCGTTGCCCTTATTTCGGGCTTTATGTTTGCGGGTCGCCGCAGGCGTCTGGGCTTCGGCAGAATGCCGCTTTGGCCCTTCTTGTTTATGGGCGGTCGTGGCTTTTTCCCGTTTGGCGGCTTTGGTCACAGAGGCCCTCCCGGCGGCTTCGGCGGAGGCGGCTTCTCGGGTGGATTCGGCGGCGGAGGTGGCTTCTCGGGCGGCGGAGCAGGTAGAGGTTAATAAGAATTTAAAGGTCACAGCTTCGGCTGTGACCTTTTTTGCGTACATAGCTTAATTTATAATTGATATAACGGTCAGAATATAGTATAATATTTTCAGTATATTTTAGGAGCCACCATATGATAAATGAGAAAGAGTTTTTAAAGCTCAGAGATGATATAATCAGAAAAGATTTCGGCCGCATGAACGATATGCAGTTCCGCGCCGTCACCACAACCGAGGGTCCGCTTTTGGTCCTCGCAGGTGCAGGCAGTGGAAAAACTACCGTGCTTGTAAACCGCATCGCCTGCATTATGAAATACGGCAGTGCCTATGGCTCGCAGTATATCCCCAATAACCTGAACGAGGATATAATTGCCGCCGCCCGCGCGTATCTTTCGGGCGAGAGCGATAATCTGCCTGAACATTATTTTTCTGTCAACGCGCCGCGCCCGTGGGAAATCCTCGCCATAACCTTCACCAATAAGGCGGCAGGAGAACTTAAAGAGCGTATTATAAAGCGCCTTGGTGAGCCGGGCAACGATATCTGGGCAGGCACCTTCCATTCGGTCTGCGGAAAGATGCTCCGCCGAGATGCCGAGCGTCTGGGCTATACCTCGCGTTATACGATTTATGATGCCGATGATTGCAAAAAGGTTATGAAAGAAACCTTAAAGGAAATGAACGTTGAGGAGAAAATGCTCCCCGCCAAAAGCGTTCTTGCCGCCATCAGCAACGCAAAGGACGAGCTTATCTCACCCGAGGAGTTCCGCGCAAACGTTGGCAGCGATTTCCGTATGCAGAAGATAGCCAAAGCATATGAAATTTATCAAAAAAAGCTGTTCGAAGCCAACGCGATGGACTTCGATGATATGATATTCAACACCGTTCGTCTTTTGGATGAAAATCCCGATATCAAGGATTATTATAACGCCAAGTTTAAATACGTTATGGTGGATGAATATCAGGATACCAACCACGCTCAATATGTGCTCTGCAAAATGCTGGCGGATGGATATAACAATATCTGCGTAGTGGGCGATGATGACCAGAGCATTTATCGCTTCCGCGGCGCAACAATTGAAAATATTTTAAGCTTTGAGGAGCGCTATCGAGGTGCCGAGGTTATCCGCCTTGAGCAAAACTATCGCTCCACCGGCACCATTCTCGATGCGGCAAACGCCGTAATTGCCAATAATAAAGGTCGCAAGGGCAAAACGCTCTGGACTGCGGCAGGAAACGGCGAGAAAATCGAGGTTTTCACCGCCGCGGATGATAGAGGCGAAGCACGCTACATAACCGATTCAGTGCTCGACCATGCAGGCTCGGGCGGCCGTTTCTCTGATTGCGCCGTGCTCTACCGAATGAACGCGCAGTCGCGCTCGGTCGAAAACGCTTTTGTTCGCAGCGGCGTGCCCTATCGTGTAATAGGCGGCACACGCTTCTATGAGC
>JAZOPP010000144.1:0-2528 GCA_045655625.1 Acutalibacteraceae bacterium | reverse complement strand
GTATTTCTTTTGATGGCATTTCGTTGGTAATAAAATAATCAATATCGTTGAAGCTTGCGAAAGTACTTTGATGCTTTATACCGAATTTTGAGCTATCACAAAGCAAAATGGATTTAGCGGCTCTTTTAATCATGAGCTTTTTAACTGCTGCTTGTTCAATACTATGCTCACAAATTATATCACCTGAAATACCGCTTGTAGATAAAATTGCCAAATCCGCATTGAAATTATCCAAATTATTTAATGTTACGCATCCCATTGAAGAGTTTGAATTTCCTGAAATTTGACCTCCCAAGAAAAATATGGATACATCTGTGTTTTTAGAAAGTAGCATGGCACTGTTCATTCCGTTGGTGATTACTGTTAAATATTTGAAATTTTTGAGGTATGGAATGAGCGTTTGCAACGTGCTGCTTGAATCTATAAAAATAGTACTTCCGTTTTCGATAAATTGCGTAGAGGACTTACTTATAATGCTTTTTTCGTTGATGTTAGTTTTAACTCGGATGTTGAATGATGATTCTATATCCTTGGGAACAACAATCGAAGCTCCGCCATGTATTCTTTTTATTAAGCCCATTTTTTCAAGTTCGGTTAGATCGCGTATAATAGTCGAGTGAGAGACATAAACAAGCTTCTGAAGCTCCTTGGAAGTAACGGTTTTTCTCTCCTGAATAATGGCTAATATTTTTTCATGACGTTTGATGCTTAACATAAAAACTCCTGTTTGACGATATTTGACGATTTGGTGAGAAAATGTCAACAATGTGACCATATTTTATCATATCGAATGAACATTTGTCAATATGTTTATCAAATATTGACATTATTTTTTCTTTGTGTTATTATTATATTGTATAAAAACAACAAATTTCACAACGAAAAGGATGGGTAATATGTCAAATTTGGAATTAAAAAACATAAACAAGGTGTACTCCAACGGAGTACAGGCGGTATTTGACTTTAATTTGGATATTAAAGACAAGGAATTCATCGTTTTGGTAGGACCTTCCGGTTGCGGTAAGTCTACCACCCTTCGTATGATTGCAGGCCTTGAAGAAATTTCTTCGGGTGAACTGTATATCGACGGCAAGCTTATGAACGACGTCGTTCCTAAGGACAGAGATATCGCCATGGTATTCCAGAACTACGCTCTGTACCCCCACATGACCGTTTATGACAACATGGCATTCGGTTTGAAACTTCGTAAAGTACACAAGGATATCATCGACCAGAAGGTTAAGGCTGCTGCTGAAATCCTTGGTATCACCGATTACCTTACCCGTAAACCTAAGGCTCTGTCCGGTGGTCAAAGACAGCGTGTTGCGCTCGGCCGTACCATCGTTCGTGAACCCAAGGTATTCCTTTTGGACGAACCCCTTTCCAACTTGGACGCAAAATTGCGTGCTTCCATGAGAACGGAAATTTCCAAGCTCCACGCAAGACTTGCAACCACCTTCATCTACGTTACCCACGACCAAGTCGAAGCTATGACCATGGGTACCCGTATCGTTGTTATGAAGGACGGTTTCATGCAGCAGGTTGATACCCCTCAGAACCTCTACGATTATCCCATCAACCTCTTCGTTGCAGGTTTCATCGGTACCCCTCAGATGAACTTCTTCAAGAATTCTAAGCTCGTTAAAGAAGATGACGGCGTATACGTTACTTTCGTTGGTAACAACAAGATTAAGTTGCCTGAATCCTTCGTTGCAAGAATTAAGAACATCGACGAGTATCTCAACACCGATAAGGCTGTTACCCTCGGCGTTCGTCCTGAAGATATTCACTATGATGAAGCATTCGTTACCGCTCACCCTGAAACTGTGGTTAATGCAAGAATCGAGGTTATCGAAAAGCTCGGTGCTGAAACGC
Source organism: Acutalibacteraceae bacterium (assembly GCA_045655625.1). GTDB lineage: Bacteria > Bacillota > Clostridia > Oscillospirales > Acutalibacteraceae > SIG589. The sequence goes on along the minus strand of JAZOPP010000144.1, from coordinate 653 downwards.
AGGTTTACTGTGAATTGGATTACGACGGAAAGGAAAGCTCCGTTGTTGACAACTCCACGCAGATGATCGCAAGAATTTCTAACCGTGCAGTCGTTTCCTTGAAGGACGTTGTTGCGCTCTCCTTCGACGCTGACCATATCCATATGTTTGACGGCGAAACGGAAGCAACGATGCTCGAAAGAGATGCTGGCTATGAGGTAATCGAAGAAAACGCTGAAGGTTCTTCCTTCGTGCCTCCTACACCTCAGGAAATGCGTGAAAAAATTAACGCTGCGCGCGTAATCACCAAAGAAATGAAGGCGCAGATGAGAAAGGACGCTAAGGCTGCTAAGAGAGCAGAACAGGCTGCTGCGGCGGCTGCTGCTGCTGAAGCGGCTGCTGAAGAAGCTCCCGCTGAAGAAGTAGAAGCTCCTGCTGAAGAAGAATAATCTTTTAGATAAGATAAGCCCACCGTTAGCGTGTTCTCCGTTAAGGAGAACACGCTAAAGTTATGATTGCCCTTATGGGCAAGTTATCAGTTTAGATATACTTCGTATAGTTATGATTGGCTACGCCAAGTTTTGATTTCAATGGGCAATCATATCATAACGTTTGCATAGCAAAATTCATAACGGCGAGTAAAACGAGCCTCATAACTATAAACTAAAAACTAA
>JAZOPP010000143.1:0-1012 GCA_045655625.1 Acutalibacteraceae bacterium | reverse complement strand
CCCACCAACCAGCGGAAAAGCGGGAGCATACACTCGTTACCGTCCTTCAGCAAAAACGTTTCGGGATGCCACTGCACACCTATGATTAAGCGCCCATCAACAGCCTCCATCGCCTCAATAACACCATCGGGAGAGGTTGCCACCACCTTGAAGCCTTGTGGCACGCAACTCACAGCCTGGTGGTGAAAGGTATTAACAAAGAGCTTTTCCCTGCCAAAAATGGCTGCAAGGCGGCTATCTTTTTCAATATTTACCCAGTGAGTAGCAACACCACGTTCTTCGCTTTGGTCGTGATTCAGCAATTCGTTACCAAGCACGGCATATATATCCTGATGAACATTACCACCGAGAGCTGCAGCAAGAACCTGCATACCACGGCAGATTCCCAGAATGGGCAGGCCGCGGTTCACTGCAAGACGAGTGAGCATAAGTTCCTGCTCATCACGCGCAGGATTTATCGTATGCAGCAGGGAGTAATCGGGCTCCTCACCCATATAACGGGGGTCAATATCCGCTCCACCCGAAAGAATTATTCCATCAACCGCAGAAAGAACCTCGACGAGTGCATCACGATTACCATAAGGAGGTATTATTACAGGTGAGCCACCAGCCGCAAGCACCGAGCGATAATAACCTTCGGCAAGGGTTGCCAGGTGTTCATCGGTATAGTTAGCTGTTATACCTATTATAGGACGGCGCGATGCTATGGGATATTTTGCGTAAAGTGCATCACACTCGCCGCAAAGGTTAAATTTATCTTCCATTGTTTCTCTTTTACTTGGCGAAGATATATAAAAATTATCATTCATCGACACATCCCCGAGTTTATCAATAAAAAATATGGTGCCCGATAAAGGCACCATTTTTTTTATTGATAACACGAATACAATTACTCCATAGGAAGATTGCGCTTTATACTATTGTCGAGCACAATCATAGTTTCGGTACTCACAACGCCCGGAATATCCTGCACTGCGCCGTTAAGCAACTGCATAAGATGCTCGTTGTCGTG
>JAZOPP010000142.1:0-12397 GCA_045655625.1 Acutalibacteraceae bacterium | reverse complement strand
CCCGAGTCCCACGGGTTATCTTCATATAGGAACGCTCTTTACCGCTATGGTAAACCGCATTACCGCTACCACCACGAAGGGTATCTTCTTCACGCGAATCGAGGATACTGATAAAAAGCGTGAGGTTGAGGGCGGTATTGCCGATATTATAGGCGGACTGCAGAATTTCGGCATTTCCATTGACGAGGGCTTTATCTCAGGCGATGAGGAAAAGGGCGAATACGGTCCTTATAAGCAGAGCATGCGTGCCGAGATATACCAGACCTACGTTAAAGACCTTATTGCCCGCGGATTGGCCTACCCCTGCTTCTGCACGGAGGAGGAATTGGCGCAGACGCGTGAGCAGCAAGAGGCGCAGAAGGTTCGCACGGGTTACCACGGCGAATGGGCTCGCCACCGCGACATAACCGCCGATGAAGCAGAAGCGCTGATAGCCGAAGGCAAGCCCTTTGTTGTTCGCTTGCGTTCGGGCGGAGATGAAAGCCGCCGCATCGTTTTTGATGACGGAATAAAGGGTAAGATTGAGATGCCCGAAAACGATGAGGATTTTGTTTTACTTAAATCCGATGGTATTCCCACCTATCATTTCGCACACGCGATTGATGACCACCTTATGCACACCACCCACGTTATCCGTGGTGACGAGTGGATTTCATCGACACCGAAGCATATCGAGCTTTTCCGTATTTTAGGCTTTAAGCCCCCGAAATACGCACACGTTTCGCCCATTATGAAGACCGATGCCGAGACCGGTGCCAAGCGCAAGATTTCCAAGCGCAAGGACCCCGAGGCTGCAGTTAAATACTTTACCCAGGAAGGCTTTACGGGCGAGAGCGTTATGGAATATCTTATGACCATTGCCGCCAGCGATTTTGAGGATTGGCGCCGCGCCAACCCCACGCTCCCCTACCGCGACTTCAAATTCAATTTAAAGCGCATGAGTGTTTCGGGCGCGTTGTTTGACGGTAATAAGTTGCTCGACGTGAGCAAACGCGTTATAAGCACCATGTCCTCCGAGCAGGTGGTTGAATGCCTGCTTGAGTGGTCGAAGGAATATAACGAGAGCTTTTATAAGCTTTTAGCCGCCGATACCGATTATGCCAAGCGTGTTTTCGCTATCGACCGCGACGTTCCCAAGCCGCGCAAGGACATTGCCAAGTGGAGCGATACTCCCGATTATTGCTCGTATTTCTATGATGAGACCTTTGTTCCCTTTTATGAAATGCCCGAGCATATAAGCGATGAGCTTGCTGCAAAAATTCTGCGTGCGTACATTGCCGCATATAAGCCGACAGAGGACCGCAACGAGTGGTTCTCGGATATTAAGGGTATCTGCCCTGCACTTGGTCTTGCCGCCGATACCAAGGAATACAAGGCAAACCCAGATGCTTATCCTGCTCACTCGGGTGATGCTTCGACCGTTATCCGCATTGCAATAACAGGCCGCCGCAACACTCCCGACCTTTGCAGCATTATGAACGTGCTCGGATATGACCGCTGCATAGCAAGACTTAATGCCGCTGCCGAGCATTTAGAGAAATAAGGAGCCCGCTATGGAAGAACTTAATTTAAACGAAGCTGCGTCGAATTTTATTTTGGACGCTATTGATACCGACCTTGCAGAGGGTGTTTACGATAAGGTTCAGACCCGTTTCCCGCCCGAGCCCAACGGCTATTTGCACATTGGTCACGCCAAGGCTATATGCATTGATTTCGGCACCGCTGAAAAATACGGTGGCAAGTGCAACCTCCGCCTTGACGACACCAACCCCACCAAAGAGGACACCGAATACGTTGACGCCATTATGGAGGATATAAAGTGGTTAGGCTTCCAGTGGGACAACGTTTATTACGCATCGGATTATTTCGATTTTATTTACGATTGTGCGCTCGCCCTTATCGATAAGGGTCTTGCCTACGTTGACGAGCTCTCGGCTGATGAGATTCGCGAATACCGCGGCACACTCACCGAGCCCGGCAAGGAAAGCCCCTATCGCAACCGTCCCATCGAGGAGACCCGCGATTTATTCCGCAGAATGACCGAGGGTGAATTCGATAACGGAAGCCTCGTGCTGCGCGCTAAAATTGATATGGCATCGCCCAATATGAACATGCGCGACCCCGTTATCTACCGCGTTATGAAGGCTCACCACCACCGCACGGGTGATAAGTGGTGCGTTTATCCTATGTATGACTTTGCTCATCCGCTCTCGGATGCGCGCGAGGGAGTTACTCATTCGCTCTGCTCGCTTGAGTTTGAAAACCATCGTCCGCTCTATAACTGGTTCTTACAGGCGCTGGATATTCCCACACCTCCCAGACAGATAGAGTTTGCACGAATGAACTTAAACTACACCTTAACCAGCAAGCGCAAGTGCTTAAAGCTTGTGAATGACGGTCTTGTTTCGGGTTGGGATGACCCCAGAATGGCTACCCTTTGCGGCATGCGCCGCAGAGGCTTCCCTGCTGAGGCAGTCAGAGCCTTTGTTGATAAGATAGGCGTTTCCAAGGCAAACAGCGTTATCGATTATGCACTGCTTGAATCCTGCGTTCGCGATTTTCTTAACATTGAGGCTGACCGCGCCATGGCGGTGCTACGTCCGCTTAAGGTTATTGTTGATAACTATCCCGAAGGCAAGGTTGAACAGATTGAGGTTGATATTAACCCCAACAAGCCCGAGCTTGGCAAGAGAACGGTTAGCTTCAGCCGCGAGGTTTATATCGAGCAGGACGACTTCTGCCTGAATCCTCCCGGAAAGTATTTCCGCTTATGCCCTGAGCGCGAGGTTCGCCTTAAGGGTGCTTATTACCTCAAATATGCTTCGCACGACTGTGATGAGGACGGCAACATAATCGCTGTTCACTGCACCTATGACCCCGAAAGCTTCGGCGGCGAGACCCCCGATGGCAGAAAGGTTAAGGGAACGCTGCATTGGGTTTCGGCAGAGCACTGCGTTCGCGCAACCGTTCGCCTTTATGACCGTCTTTTCAACGTTTCCAACCCCTCGGATGAGGAAGGTGTTTCGAGTTTTGCGGATAACCTTAATCCCGAATCGCTCACCGTTTTGGAAGACTGCGTTCTTGAAGAGTGCATGAAGGATGCCAAGGTTGGAGACCGATTCCAATTTATGCGCCAAGGTTATTTCTGCGTTGATGCGGATTCGGCCCCCGATAACATTATAATCAACCGTACAGTTGCTCTTAAGGATTCCTTTAAAACAAAATAACGAGGTGTTATTATGAAGGTTAAAGATATTGTTAAAAAAATCGATTGGTATTATCCCTGGCTGACCGCCTGCGATTTCGACAATGTTGGACTGCTGGTTGGCGACGCTGAGGATGACGTTGAAAAGGCTGTTGTTGCGCTCGACTGCACACACGAGGTGCTAGGCTTTGCTATCGAGCAGGGTGCAACCGCAGTGGTTACCCATCATCCCGTTATCTTTGACGGACTCAAAAACGTGTTAGCCGAGAGTGTTGTTCACAAGGCTATAAAGCACGGTATTTCGATAGTTTGCGCCCACACCAATTATGATACGGGTGCAGGCGGCGTTAACGATATACTTTGCAAAAAGCTTGGTCTTAACGTTAATAAGCACCTGATGATAGACGGTTTACTTATCCCCGGTGGCGAATTCCCGAAGAATCTCTCAGCGAGAGAGCTTGCTCTGCGCTGCCGTGACAGCTTGTTTGCCACACATATTGCCTATGCGGACGGCGGCAAGCCGATAAAGAAGGCTGTTGTTTGCTCGGGCGGTGGAGGAAGCATGCTGCGCGATGTTATGGCTTCGGGCGCTGATGCTTATATCACAGGTGAGGCCAAGCACAGCGACTTTGTTGCTGCCAAGAATGCCGGCTTTACTTTGATGGTTTGCGGTCATTTTGAGACCGAGGATATCTCGGTTGCTCCGCTGGCGGCTCTCCTTAAAAGGGAAGTTCCCGGTGTTGAGTTTATTGAATGCCACAAAAGCCCCGTTGAACATATATAAAAAGGCTTGAAAAATTTTACCGTTCGTGGTATCATATTTAAGATTTGAATAAGGGTTTGGTTCCCTATAAATGCTATGACGAAGAAAAGTAGTTCTCCTGCGCGCCAAGAGAGGGTCGGTCAGCGGCTGAAAGCCGACCTGCGTTTTAAGGTTTATGAAGTTCCCTTCCGAGCAGCTCGGCTGAAAAGGCTTTTGCCCTATTAGGTCTTGCCGTTTTGGCAGCGTTATTTGTCCTTTAAGTGTTCGCTTTTGCGAAAATGCGGGTGGTACCGCGGAGTTTGATTTTTTCGGCTTCGTCCCTCTTTTGGGGACGGAGCCTATTTTTTTGGAGGTTAGATTTATGAAAGAACAGTTAGCGCAAATTCGCGAGGCTGCTCTCGCAGCGGTTGCCGCCGCCGAGAACGCCGCCGCAACGGAAGAACTGCGCGTTCGTTTCCTCGGCAAGAAGGGTGAGGTATCGGCGATACTTAAATCGCTCGGTCAGCTCTCGGCGGAGGAACGCCCCGTTATCGGTCAGCTCGCAAACGAGGTTCGTGCCGATATTGAAAACGCTATTGCGGAAAAGAAAACCGCACTCGGCAAGGCGGCTATGGCTGCTCGCCTTGAGAGCGAAAAAATTGATATTACCATGCCTGCCAAGCAGAGCGCAATAGGTGGACTTCATCCGCTTAACACCGTGCTTGCAGATATGATTGATATTTTCCAATCGATGGGATTTGACGTGGTTGACGGACCCGAGGTGGAGACCGATTATTATAACTTCGAGGCTCTCAATATCCCTGCCGACCACCCTGCGCGCGATATGCAGGACACCTTCTATTTAGGTGAAAATATCCTCCTGCGCACCCAGACCTCTGCCGCACAGATAAGAACCATGAAGGACCGCAAGCCGCCCATCCGCATCGTTTGCCCCGGACGCGTTTTCCGCGCCGATGAGGTTGACGCCACCCACTCCCCTGTTTTCCATCAGATGGAGGGTCTGGTTGTTGATAAGGGCATTACCATGTGCGACCTTAAGGGTGTGCTTGAGCAGTTTGCCCACGAAATCTACGGACCGGACACCAAGGTTAAGTTCCGTCCCTCCTTCTTCCCGTTCACCGAGCCGAGCGTTGAGGTTGACGTTACCTGCTCGGAATGCGGAGGCAAGGGCTGCCGCGTTTGCAAGGGCTCGGGCTGGATTGAGATTTTGGGTGCAGGTATGGTTCATCCCAACGTGCTGCGCGCCTGCGGCATTGACCCTGAGGAATATTCGGGCTTTGCATTCGGCATTGGTCTTGACCGCCTTACCACTACCCGCTATAAGATAAGCGATATTCGACTGCTCTTTGAAAACGACAAGCGTTTTCTTGACCAGTTTTAAGGGAGGGGTTAGAACATGAAGATTTCACTTAACGCACTTAAATACTACGTTGATATTAACGTATCGGTTGAGGAGCTTTGCGACCGTATGGTTATGGCAGGCTTTGAGGTTGAGGAGATAGTTGACCTCTCTGCCGATATGAAGAACGTTGTTGTTGGTAAAATTGAGAGCATAACTCCTCACCCCGATTCCGACCATCTGCAGATTTGCCAGGTGAACGTTGGAAGTGAGGTTCAGCAGATTGTTACCGGCGCACAGAACGTTTTCGAGGGCGCTTACGTACCCGCCGCGCTGCACGATTCTTACCTGCCCGGTGGCGTGCACATAAAGAAGGGCAAGCTCCGCGGTGTTGAATCGGTGGGTATGCTCTGCTCGGGCGAGGAACTGAACCTTAAGGACAGCGATTATCCCGGCGCTGAGGTTAACGGTATTATGATTATGGATGATAAATATCCTGCCGGAACCGATATGCGCGAGGTGCTCGACCTTTTCGATTACGTTATTGATTTTAAAATCACCGCCAACCGCCCTGACTGCCAGTGCATTATAGGCGTTGCTAAGGAGATAAGCGTTGTGCTTGGCGTGCCTTTCCGCGCACCCAAGACCGAATACAAAACGGTAGGCGGAGATATAAACGATTATATTAAAATCGACGTTGAAAACTACGACCTTTGCCCCCGCTACGTTGGCAGATTTGTTAAGAATCTGCGCATAAAGGAATCGCCCCGCTGGCTTAAATCCTGCCTCAAGGCTTCGGGTATGCGCCCCATCAACAACATTGTTGATATTACCAACTTTGTTATGCTTGAGACCGGTCAGCCCATGCACGCGTTTAACTATAATCAGCTTGAGGGCAAGCATATCATCGTTCGCAACGCACGCGATGGCGAGAGCATTCAGACTCTGGATGAAAAGAAATATGACTTAAATCCCGAAATGCTGGTTATCGCCGATGGCGAAAAGCCCTCCTGCCTTGCAGGTATTATGGGTGGTCTTGAGAGCGAGATTGAAAACGACACTCGCGACCTTTTCTTGGAATCTGCCAAGTTTAAGCGAGATAATATCCGCAGAACCGGTCGCACCCTTGGTATTCGCACCGAGGCAAGCGGCAGATTTGAAAAGGGCGTTGATATTTTAAACGTTTCCTATGCTATGGACCGCGCACTCGCACTCATCTGCGACCTTGACGCAGGTGACGTTGTTGAGGGCGTTATCGACTGCAACGAGGGTCTGCCCGAGGACCGCATTATAACCACCACCGGAAAGGCGATCTGCGAACTTTTAGGCGTTGAGATTCCGACCGACCGCATGGTTGAAATACTCTCCTCCTTAGGTCTCGGCGTAACGCAGGATGGCGATGCTATTACCTGCTCCGTTCCCTCTATCCGCAGTGATATTGAGGGCAAGGCTGACCTCGCTGAGGAGGTTATGCGCATATACGGCTACGACCACATAATAGGCACCCCCATGCGCGGCGCCGTTATGAGAGGACGTCTGCTTCCGCAGCGTTTGGCTGAGAACCGCATTAAGGCAGCCATGACCGCTATGGGCGCTAATGAAATCATGACCTACTCCTTCATCAGTAGCAAGGCTACCGCTATGCTGGGCCTTTCTGAGGATGATGAGCGCATGCAGACCGTTAAGATTTTAAATCCGCTCGGTGATGAATATTCCACCATGCGCACCCAGCTTATAACCAGCCTGCTTACCGTGCTTTCGACCAACTATAACCGCAAGATTCCTGCTGCTCGTATGTATGAGGTTTCTAAGCGCTTTATCCCCAAGAGCCTGCCCGTTACAGAGCAGCCGCTTGAGTTGCCGACCATGTCTATCGGTCTTTACGGCAACGATGAGGATTTCTTCACCTTAAAGGGTATGGTTGAGCAGGTGTTTGCAGAGTTTGGTGCAACTGCTTGCTATGAGCGTGCAAACGAGCCTTATCTCCACCCCGGCAGACAGGCTGCGGCTCTCATCGGCGGTGAGGCTGTTGCCGTGCTCGGTGAGGTTCATCCCGATACCGTTAAGGCTTTCGCGCTTGCTGAGCGCACCTACGTTGCCGAGATTAAGCTGGATAAGCTGCTTTCGCTTACCAAGGCTAAGGTTATCTATAAGCCGCTGCCCAAGTTCCCTGCCGTTAGCCGCGACTTTGCTCTGCTGTGCGATATCGACCTGCCTGCAGGTAAAATCGAGGAGACCATTCGTATGGCAGGCGGCAAGCTTTGCGAGAAGGTTGAGCTTTTCGACGTTTATATCGGATCGCAGATTCCCGAGGGCAAAAAGAGCATTGCTTATAACGTTTCGTTGCGCAGTGCAGAGGGCACTCTTGATGATGAACAGATCGACAGAGTTGTTGGAAAGATAATAAAGAAACTCGATGAAATCGGTGCAACCCTGAGAGGTTAAAATATTTTAACCTTTTTCCTCTTGCATAATAATCGATTTTGTTGTAATATTTGCTTGTGAGGTGTTAATTATGAATGATAAGACCATGACCTTTTCTATAGGAAATGAGCAGGAGCAGGAGATCAGAAGAATTCTGCTCACGGTTTATGATGCTCTTAAAGAGAAAGGTTATAACCCCATTAACCAGATAGTTGGTTACATTCTGTCGGAGGACCCGACCTATATTACCACCCATAACAACGCGCGCAGCCTTATACGCCGCATCGACCGCGATACTCTGTTGCAGTCGCTTGTTAAGTATTACCTTACTGCTTAAATAAATTTAAAGACCCGTAGGTTAGCCTACGGGTCTTTTTTGCTTTTATTTTTTAAGCAACGCGGCGCTTAGGGAAAAACGGTTGCCGCCAAGCTCTATATTATAGGTATATATATCATCGCGGGAGAGTGTGGAGGGCTGTTGCCGAAGTTCACTTATTCCCCTGCCCGATGCCTTGGATAGGCTTTCTTTTCGGGTATAGATACGATAAAATGCGGCACACTTATCCTCGCATGAGGCGAAAAACTCGCACTCATCGGGTGTGAAAAATCCGCGGGCGATTTTTGAAAAATCACGCGGTATGTGCTTTTCCAAATCGACGCCGACGGGGAGTTTAGGAGTTCGCTCGCAGAAAAGGAGCGTGCCATCCCGGAGAGAGAAGGTAACCTCTTCTTCGGCGCAAACGGCGCAGCAAACCGCGCCTTTCGTGTGAGATAAGGAGAAATAGAGGGCATCGCCTTTAAGATATGGCTTGCCGTTTTTATGATGGGAGATGAGCGATAAATCGGATATTCCAAAGGCGGCGAGCATACTATAAAGCAGCTGCCACGCGGCATCGTGACCGCCGTCTGTGCATTCGCGTGCGGCAATATAGAGCACCGTTTTCACCTCCCTCTTTTTAAAATTTTAACCTTTTTGCGCTCCGCAGTCAAGTGCATAATATTCTTGACAAAACGGCGCCTCGGTGCAATAATTTTATATAAGCTTTTTAAAAAGGAGATGTAGCCGTGCTAAAACGAGAGTTTTTAAGCCAGCTGGAGCAAAATCTTGCCCACCTGCCGCACCACAAGCGCGACCATGCCGTGCATTACCACAGCGGTATTATTGATGGCAGAATGGACGCAGGCATGAGTGAGGTGGAGGCGGTTGCCGCTTTTGGCTCGCCCGAGCAGGCGGCGCTCGAATTCATAAATGGTGGCAAGCCAGCCCCCAGACACCGCATCTCTAAAAAGATAAAATCGTTGCCTACGGCACTTCGACTTATTCTCACCACCGCGCTGGTAATTGTTTGCATGATGATAATTGCAGCGGCTGCTGCATTTTTGTTATCGGTTTATCTTTTAGTTATATTGGTTGCGCTGGGTGGCGTTGCCGTGATAGGCAGCGGTGCGGTTATGTGCTCTGCCGCTAATCCGCCGGTTGGCGTTTGCGCTATCGGCATTGGCATTATGATAGCGGCTGTTTCTCTGTTTCTTTTGGGACCTGCGCGCGCTTTTACCAAATTCATATCCCTCTTTTGCTCGTTTATAATCGGTAAAATCCGCTCACTCCTTGCAAAGGAGGCGTTGGCTGTATGAAACTGAGTAAGCTTTATATTATTGCTGCTGCCTTTTTGCTGGTTGGAATAATTGTTTTTGTTTCGGGCTTTGCCATGCTCGATTTTGATTTCTCAAATTTTGATACCGAGCCTGTTTATACCCCGATGAAATATACCGAAAGCGGTAGTATTTCGGGCATTGTTATTAAGGATGACGGTGCCGATATTAAGTTCACACAATCGAGCGATAAGAAAATTCACATTAAGTATTACGAGAACGGCGTTCGCACCTATGAGATAACCAAGCTTGAGGGTGATATTTTAAGCGTGGAACTTAAAAACAATGCCGACTGGAAACAAAAGCTTAACCTCTCTCGCAGCACCCCGGTTATTACGGTTATGCTGCCCAAAAAATTCCGCGGTGACATTAGAATTGAATCCCAAAAAGGTGACGTTGAGTTTGACTCGGTTGTTGCAGAGGGTGTTACCGTGACGTCGAGCGGCGGCGATATCAGAATGTTTGGCTGCACGGTGAGCGGAAATATGACCGCCACCGCGCAAAGCGGCAACGTTGAGCTTTATAATAATAAAATCAGCGGTGTGGCACAGTTCAATTCCTTTAGAGGCAATATACTCGCACAGTTGGTTACCGCAAGTGAAATCTACGTTGATACCACTCGCGGCCACGTTACCCTTGCCGACGTTTCCTCGCTCGGAAATATTTTTGGCGAATGCGATGGCGGCGATATAAGACTCAGCGCCTTGGGTGCAAAACAGAGCATAACCCTTATTGCCGATGGCGGAAGCATTCGCGGAAGTCTTAGCGGTCACGCTGATGATTATGCCTATAACTGCAACGCTCAGGGCGGTAATTGCAACCTGCCACAGAATAATCTGGGCGGCAAGAAAAATCTTAACCTGCGCACTCAAAACGGTGATATTGATATTTCTATTGCTACAAAATAATAAAAAGCTCGACAGGTTTCCTGCTCGGGCTTTTTTATTTTAAAAAAGCTTTAATTTCCTGCATTTTAGGCTTGACTTCACTGTGATAAAGTGATAATATGTTAAAGTAATAAATTTGTGAGGTATTTTTGCGATGAAAAAAATGCAAAACGCATCTACTGACCGACTCTTTAAAGCAATACTCAATTTAAAAACGATTGATGAATGCTACGACTTTTTTGAGGACGTTTGCACAATAAAGGAAATCTCCGATATGACACAGCGACTTGACACCGCCGTGCTGCTTTATGATGGCATGAGCTATCAGAAGATAACCGAGCAGGTTAACGTGAGCACCGCCACAATAGGCAGAGTGAGCAAGTGCTTAAACTACGGCAGCGGCGGCTATAAAAAGGCTATCGACCTTTTAAAGGCGGAGGAAAACTGATGGATATGAATAATTTATCGCTCGGCTTTGATGAGGGCATAGTTTTCGCGCTGCGCGAGCTTTATGAAAAATACGGCTTCTCGCACTACCGCATGAGCAAGTTCGAGGAATATGACCTTTATGCTAAAAATAAGGATTTTCTTATTTCGGACAGCGTTATAACCTTTACCGATATGGACGGTCGCCTTTTGGCGCTCAAGCCCGACGTTACCCTCTCCATCGTTAAGAACCTTAACGACACCGCAGGGTTTACTCAGAAGCTTTATTATAACGAAAACGTTTATCGCGTTGGCAAGGGCAACCGCTCGTTTAAGGAGATAATGCAGACAGGACTTGAGGCGTTTGGTGATATTGACACCTACACCCTGTGCGAGGTTATTACTCTTGCAGTGCAGAGTCTTAAAACAATATCGGACGACTGCGTTTTGGATATTTCCAACCTTGATATACTCTCGGCAGTTATGGAAAAAATTGCGTTGCCTGAGGGTAAAAAGGGTGAGTTTATGCGCCTTGTGGGCGAGAAGAACACCCATGAGCTTGCCGCCCTTTTAAATGAGAGCGATATAAGCGAGGCAGATGCTTCCAAGGTGATAAAGCTGGTTAGCACCTGCGGAACCGCAGATAAGGTGCTGCCTGAGATAAAGGCTTTGCTCAGCGGATTTTGTGATGAGGAGCCCATTGATACCTTGAGTGACGTGTTATCCTCCTTAGAGGGTGACTCTGCGAGCCGCATTCGCATAGATTTCTCGGTGGTGGATAACACCAAATATTATAACGGAATTGTATTTAAGGGATTTATAAAGGGAGTGCCCACCGCGGTGCTCTCGGGCGGACAGTATAACAGGCTTATGAAGCGCCTTGGCAGAAACTGCGGTGCTTTGGGCTTTGCGGTTTACCACGATACGCTCGACCGCCTTTATGATGAATACGATGGTTTTGACGTGGATGCACTCGTGATATACGGCGATAACAGTCCTCGCGATATAAGCGGTGCTCTGGCAAAACTGAGAGCCGAAGGATTTTCGGTTATGGCACAGAAAAAGCTGCCCCAAAACATTAAATACCGCCGCCTTTATTCTATTGAGGGCGAAAATTTAAAGGAGCTTGAAAACAATGCTTAACGTTGCTCTGCCAAAGGGCAGACTTGGCGAAAAGGTTTACGCCATGTTTGAAAAGGCGGGTTTCCCCTGCCCTTCCATAAAAGAAAATAACCGCAAGCTCATTTTTGAAAATGAGGAAGCGGGGGTTAGATATTTCTGGGTTAAGCCCTCGGACGTTGCCATTTACGTTGAGCGCGGCGCCGCTGATATTGGTGTTGCGGGCAAGGATATACTGCTCGAATATGCGCCCGACGTTTATGAACTTTTGGATTTAAATATCGGCAAATGCCGAATGGCGGTGGCTGCCAAGGCAGGCTTCCGTGATGATGACCGCCGCGCTTTGCGCGTTGCAACCAAATTCTCAAATATTGCGGCAGGACACTACCTTAAAAAAGGCCGCGATATTGATATTATCCACCTCAACGGCTCTATTGAAATTGCCCCGATTTTGGAGCTTTCGGACGTTATTGTGGATATAGTGGAAACCGGAACAACGCTTAAGGAGAATAACCTTGAGGTTATTGAAACGATAGTGCCGATAAGCGCAAGACTTATTTCCAACAAGGCAAGCTATAAGT
>JAZOPP010000141.1:0-6757 GCA_045655625.1 Acutalibacteraceae bacterium | reverse complement strand
AAAAAAAGACCTCGATTTCTCGAGGTCTTTCTGTTTTATAATTTAGAACTTGCCGTTCTTTGCAGCTTCTTCAACTGCAACAGCGCATGCAACGGTCATACCAACCATCGGGTTGTTACCTGCACCGATAAGACCCATCATCTCAACGTGAGCAGGAACAGAAGAAGAACCTGCGAACTGAGCGTCAGAGTGCATACGGCCGAGGGTATCGGTCATACCGTAGGAAGCGGGACCTGCTGCCATGTTGTCGGGGTGGAGGGTACGTCCTGTACCGCCGCCCGAAGCAACAGAGAAATACTTCTTGCCCATCTCGATGCATTCCTTCTTATAGGTGCCTGCAACGGGATGCTGGAAGCGGGTGGGGTTGGTGGAGTTACCGGTGATGGAAACGTCAACACCCTCCTTGTGCATGATAGCAACGCCTTCGCGAACGTCGTTGGAACCGTAGCAGTTAACCTTGGCGCGAAGACCGGTGGAGTATGCCTTGCGGAATACTTCCTTAACTTCGCCGGTTGCATAGTCCATCTCGGTCTCAACGTATGTAAAGCCGTTGATACGGGAGATGATCTGAGCAGCATCCTTGCCGAGACCGTTAAGGATTACGCGAAGCGGCTTTTTACGAACCTTGTTAGCCTTCTCAGCAATACCGATAGCGCCCTCAGCGGCAGCGAAGGACTCGTGACCTGCCAAGAATGCGAAGCACTCGGTCTCCTCCTCAAGGAGCATCTTGCCGAGGTTACCGTGGCCGAGGCCAACCTTACGCTGGTCAGCAACCGAGCCGGGGATGCAGAATGCCTGCAGACCCTCGCCGATAGCGGCAGCTGCGTCAGCAGCACGGGTGCAACCCTTCTTTATAGCGATAGCGCAGCCAACGATATAAGCCCAGCAAGCATTCTCGAAGCAAATCGGCTGAATGCCCTTGATCTGGTCATAAACGTTAAGACCTGCGTCCTTGGTGATTTTTTCTGCTTCTTCAATGGAAGCAATACCGTATTGTGCGAGAACCTTATTGATTTGATCAATTCTTCTCTCATAGGATTCAAACAATGCCATGGTTATTACCTCCTTAAATTATTCTTTTCTGGGATCGATGATCTTAACTGCATCAGCAACGCGACCATACTGACCCTGAGCCTTTTCCCAAGCAGTGTTAGCGTCGTCGCCCTTTTTGATGAAGTCGGTCATCTTGCCGAGGTTAACGAACTTGTAGCCGATAATCTGGTTGTCCTCATCGAGGGCAATGCCGGTTACGTAGCCCTCAGCCATCTCAAGATAGCGGGGACCCTTCTCGCGTGTGCCGTACATGGTACCAACCTGCGAACGTAAACCCTTACCAAGGTCCTCAAGGCCTGCGCCTACAGCAAGACCGTCCTCAGAGAAAGCACTCTGGGTTCTGCCGTAAACGATCTGGAGGAACAACTCACGCATAGCTGTGTTGATAGCATCGCAAACAAGGTCAGTGTTAAGAGCCTCTAAAACGGTGAGTCCGGGGAGGATTTCACTTGCCATAGCAGCAGAGTGGGTCATGCCCGAGCAACCGAGAGTCTCAACGAGAGCCTCCTCGATGATGCCCTCCTTAACGTTTAAGGTGAGCTTGCAAGCGCCCTGCTGGGGTGCACACCAGCCAACGCCGTGTGTGAAGCCGGAAATGTCCTTAACCTGCGAAGCCTTTACCCACTTTGCTTCCTCCGGAATGGGAGCAGCGCCGTGATGCACGCCCTGCGCAACGGGACACATCTCTTCAATTTCTTTTGTGTAAATCATATGATAACTCCTTTCGGTCATAATCTTTTATTATTATAAATAAATCTATGCTAAAACGCAAGAGTAAAATAGCACTTTGTCGAAATTTTCACAAAAAGATAAAACAAAAACACGCTCCATATAGGAGCGTGCCTTTGTTACTTTTGGGGTTTTGGGATTTAAGCCTTCTTATTCTTCTTGATATCGAGGAAAAGAAGAACTGCACCGGCTACGATAGCAACAACACCGATGATGATGAAGAGGGTGCCGGGCTTGCCGTTGCCGCCGTTCATAAGATTCTTAGCAACAGCCATAGGATCGCTGTTCTTGTTAACGCCAACGATAGCGAGAACGATACCTACGAGCATAGCTGCAAAGCTGATGATCTTCATTTTGGTCAGTTTCATTTCTGAGTCACTCCTTGAAAAAATCTCGTCTTTCGACTAAATATATTTTAGCAACATAAATCGCTAAAGTCATATGCTGATAGCATAATTTTCCCTTTTTTCGACAAAAAAATAAGCCCTCTGTTTTTATCAAGCAGAGGGCTTTATTATTTAGTTCGCAGCGTTGCCGCTGTCGTTTCCGCCGGCGCTCTTGCTGCCGCTTTTATAGAGCAGGAATAATCCCACAACGATAAGCGCTGCGCCTATCATCATATAGGTGCCGCCGGGTTTTCCGCCGCCGCCTTCAGCTAAGTTTTCCATAACGGCTATGGTGTCCTTGTTCTCCATATGACCGTAAATGCACATTGCAACGCCGGCAATCAAACTAATAAGTCCCATAAGTAAAGCTCCTTAAGAGTGATAGATTTAATCCTCGTCATCCTCATCCTTCTCATCCTCGGGGATGGGAAGCTTCTCAACCGTAACGCGTTCGATGCGGCGTTCGTCGACCTCATCAACGCGGAAACGGCAGTGAGAATATTCAATTTCGGGATGCTCATCCTCGGAGGGGATACGTCCCAGCTCGGACATAATAAATCCGCCTACGGTGTCATATTCACCTTCGGGGAAGGTGATACCCAGCAGCTCCTCGAGCTCCTCAATATCGGTAATACCGTCAATATCAAAGGTGGTCTCGTTAACCTGAGCGATTTCTTCTTCTTCGTTATCGTATTCGTCCTGCATGTTGCCAACGATTTCCTCAAGCAGGTCCTCAATGGTAACAATACCCGAAACACCGCCGTATTCATCACTAACGAATACCATCTGCAGGCGCTTCTCGGTCATCTCGTTAAATAGGTCGCCGCAGCGCTTGGATTCGGGAACGAAAACTGCCTCACGCATCAAATCCGTGATCTTAAGCGAGGAGGGGATCTTCTTGCCCACGTAGGGGAGAAGGTCTTTTACGTATATAATACCCTTAATATCGTCAACGTCCTCTTCATAAACAGGGATACGTGAATATCCTGCCTCGAGGGTCTTTTCTAAAACGTCGGAGAAATTATCGCTTATCTCTACGGCAACTAAATCGGTACGGTGGGTCATAACGTCAGCTGCAACAATATCATCAAACTCGAAGATATTGTTTATCATTTCCTTCTGGCTTTCCTCAATAACGCCCTTTTCCTCGCCCGCGTCAACCATCATGAGGATTTCCTCCTCAGTAACGGTTTCCTCGTTGGCGTTGGGGTCCATACCAAACAGGCGAACAATACCGTTGGTGGAGAGGGAAAGTATTTTAATGAAGGGGGTCATAGCCCTTCTTATAAACAGCAGCACTCCAACTACCTTAAAGGAGATGGCCTCGCCCTTTTGCATTGCGATGCGCTTGGGAACAAGCTCACCGAGCACCAGCGAGAAATAGGAGATTATAAGCGTAACCAGCACGAGGGAAACCTCATCCATCCAGCCGGGCATGGGCTCGCTCGAGAAAAGCTCCCACATCCACTTAGCCAAAGGGGCGGCAAAGCTATCGGCTGCGGCGGCAGAGGTTAAGAAGCCTGCCAGCGTAACGCCTATTTGAATGGTAGAAAGAAAAGCCGACGGACTTTTAACCAGTTTTAAAACCTTTTTGGCTCCCGAGTGTCCGTCCTCGGCCATTTTTTTAAGCTTAGTATCGTTGAGTGAGATTATCGCAATCTCGCTCATAGAGAAAAATGCGTTTACAAGAATAAGTACGAAAAGTAAGACCAAAGGCCACCCGTCCATAAAAATTAAAAACTCCGTTTCATAATTAAAATACAGCGCAAAAGCACCAACACTTATAATATAATAAAAGCCACCGAAAAGTCAACACCCCATTTCGGTTGCGATTTGGCGATAAACCGCAAAACCGCCGCAAAGTTCGGAAAAATATGCCTTTTTCAACCGCCCACCGTCAAAAACAGGCTTTTTCGCCCAAAATCAGGATTTTGAATTTAAAAGATAAGACCATCACCACTTTGCGGTATTGCTTTTTTGAAATCAAGTGGTATAATATATTTTAGTATCCGTGCGGAGGTGTTTTTATGGCTATAGCGGGCAAACTTGCGCGAACCGCCTGCAGAGCGCTGGGCAGAATAATGCCCATAAATCGTCGCAAGATAGTTTTCTGCAGCTATTGCGGCAGAGGCTATTCAGATAATCCGAAGGCGATAGCAGAGGAGTTGCTCAGGCGCGGCAGCAAGGCAGAGCTTGTGTGGCTGGTTAAAAACGAAGCCGAGGCAAAAACCCTGCCCGAGGGTGTTCGCCCCTGCCTTTATGGCTCCTATCGCCATATTCTTGAGCTTTCCACCGCGCGCGTTTGGGTGGATAACTGCCGCAAATATGATAAGAATAAGCGCAAGGGCCAGTTTTATTTGCAGGCCTGGCACGGTTTTCCCTTAAAGCGAATTGAGGGCGACGTTGAGGATGCGCTCGAGGAGGGCTACGTTTTTTGCGCCAAGCGTGATTCCTCTTTCATCGATTTGCTGCTCGCCTATGCCGAGGCCGACCGCGAAATTCTCGCGCGCTGCTATTGGTATGATGGCGAGATAGCCGTTTGGGGCGTTCCACGGAACGACGTTTTTATAAACGGTAATGTCGCTATTCATAAAAAGGTGAGGGACGCATTCTCCCTGCCCGAGGATAGAAAACTCGTGCTCTATGCGCCCACCTTCCGTGTCGATTTATCAACCGATGCCTATAAGCTGGATGCCGCCGCATTAAAGGCTGCCTGCGAGCAGCGCTTTTCGGGCGAGTGGAGCGTGCTCATCCGCCTGCATCCCAACGTTGCAGCCAAATCGGAAGGTCTTTTCCTCTATGATGGCGAAAACGTTTTAGATGCCACCATGTATCCCGATATGCAGGAGCTGCTTGTGGCATCCGATTTCCTCATAACCGATTATTCCTCCTCAATGTTCGATTTTGGTCTCTCCGGCAAGCCCTGCTTCCGCTTTGCAACCGATATCGAAAGTTATATGAAAGACCGCAATTTCTATTTTGATTTCGAGGAAATTCCGTTCCCCGCAACCTATAGCAACGAGGAGCTCATAGCTAAAATTTCCAATTTCAGCAATGAGGATTATTCCGCAAAACGCGAGGCGTTTTATAACAGACTCAACTTTGTAACCGATGGCAAAGCGTCAGCACGTTGCGCCGATTGGATAGAAGAAAAATTAGGATAACAGGAGAATTAAAATGAGACGAGTTATAACCTATGGAACTTTTGACCTTTTGCATTACGGTCATATAAATCTTTTAAAACGCGCCAAGGCTCAGGGCGATTATCTTGTTGTTGCCCTCTCGAGTGATGAATTCAACGCAGACAAGGGCAAAAAGAGCTATTTCACCTATGATGAGCGCAAGGCAATGCTCGAAGCCATCCGCTACGTTGATATGGTCATTCCCGAGGAATGCTGGGAACAGAAAATGACCGACGTGGAAAAATACGAGATCGACGTGTTCGTAATGGGGGACGATTGGAAGGGTAAATTCGATTTCCTCTCGGAAAAATGCGAGGTAGTTTACTTGCCGCGAACCCCCGAAATTTCCACCACCCAGATTAAAAATGAGCTTCACGATAAATAAAAAATCAAAATCGCCGCCTGTGGGACAACCGCGGGCGGTATTTTTTGTTATTTTTTTAACAAAAATGCAAAAAAGTTTAAAAACACCACTTTACATATAATAAAAAAAGTGTTATTATGTTTTCGTATGGAATGTTGTTATAAATTTCTATAAAACCATATGCGCAGGGGAAACTCGGCGCAAAATCTAAGGAGGAGAAATTTCCATGGCAAGAAAGTTTAAAACTATGGACGGTAACAACGCTGCCGCATATGTATCTTATGCGTTCACCGAAGTTGCAGGTATCTATCCGATTACCCCGTCCAGCCCTATGGCAGACTATGTTGACCAGTGGTCCGCACAGGGTCAGAAGAACATTTTCGGCACAACCGTAAATGTTGTAGAAATGGAGTCTGAAGCAGGTGCCGCCGGTACCGTACACGGCTCTCTGAATGCAGGTGCACTCACCACCACCTACACCGCATCCCAGGGCTTACTTCTTATGATTCCCAACATGTACAAAATCGCAGGCGAGCTGCTGCCCAGCGTATTCCACGTTTCGGCACGCTGCGTAGCAAGCCACGCGCTTAACATTTTCGGCGACCATTCCGACGTTTATGCCTGCCGTCAGACAGGTTTCGCAATGCTCGCAGAAACCAACACCCAGGAAGTTATGGACCTCGGCGCTGTTGCTCACCTTGCGACCATCAAGGGCCGTGTTCCCGTTCTCAACTTCTTCGACGGTTTCAGAACTTCTCACGAAATCCAGAAGATCGAAACATGGGATTACGCTGATCTCGAAGAAATGGTTGACAAGGACGCAATCGCTGCATTCCGTGCTCGTTCTCTTAACCCTGAACATCCTGTTCTTCGTGGTTCTGCAGAAAATGGCGACATCTTCTTCCAGCACAGAGAATCTTGCAACACATACTATGATGCATTCCCTGCAATCGTAGAAGAATACATGGACAAGGTTAACGCAAAGCTTGGCACAGATTATAAGCTCTTCAACTACTACGGTGCTCCCGATGCTGAAAGAGTTA
>JAZOPP010000140.1:0-2876 GCA_045655625.1 Acutalibacteraceae bacterium | reverse complement strand
GCGTGGAAAACCAAATCGGGCTTATATTTATCAAACAGGTGGTGCATCTTATCATAGTCACGTACCGATGCAATTTCGGTCGAAACCATATCACCGTGACCATCGCCTATAAGCTCCTGTTGGATATCATAAGCATTGTTCTCGTAAATATCCACCATAACGAGGTGAGCTATCTTGCCCTTGATTACCTGGCGGCAAATCTCCGAACCGATAGAACCAACACCCGTTACCATAACGGTCTTATTTTTAAGGAAAGGAAGGAAATCCGATTCATCCATATGTACCACGTTTCTGCCCAAAACGTCCTCAACGTTTATCGAGGTGACCTGAGGCAGGAACTTAACGTCACTGGCAAGGTCCCATATGGAGGGAATAACCTTAACCTCTGCACCGGTCTGAGAGCATACACGAAGAATGCTTCTTTTGCGGTCTTCACCACAGGATGGAATAGCAAACAGAATAACCTTAACGTTTAGTTTTTTGCAAAACTCAGGAATAAGAAGTGAAGGACCTAAAACCTTAACGCCATCAATATCCATGCCCGTGAGGGCGGGATTATCGTCAACGAAGCCCACGGGAGAATAGTTAACCGCGTCGGATAATAGCATTTCGCGCAGCACGTGGGTTCCTGTATAGCCTGCGCCAACTATAAGGGTGGGCAGAGCATCACTGTGCTTCTGGCTCACAATGCGCAGCCTATATTGCGCCAGACTATAGATAACTCGCGCAACGGCAATACAACAAACGGCAAGCAGATAAAATACCAAATAATAAAACGAATGATGAAAATCTGCAACAAATACCTCAAGAGCAATCATAATGATGGTGCCGAAGGTAATGCCTAAAATACAACGCAAAAATCCGCTTGCCGATAGGTGCTTTATCATGATTTTATAAACCTTGAAAAGCAGAAGGCCCAAAAGGCATAAAAACGCGGGAATTATGGTCGATATCGCCATAGGAACGTTGACTGAATGTTCGTCAACCAACGATTGCACCACTACGTGCGAAAAAAGCGATGCGGTTAAAAGCAAAAGCGCATCGGCTAAGAAAATAATGCCGATGTGTAGGTGTTTTATATGTTTTAAAACACGCATAAATGCTCGCATTTAGTCGTTCCCCTTAATTTTTTTATAAATATCCTCGCTATTAGCTTTAAGTTTGGTTAAAACCTGACTCCCCAGTTTCTTTTCGATTCTCCCAAGAGCCTCGCCGATTTGCGGAGGAATTTCCTCAGCAGAGTGGCAATCGCTCGCCACAAAGCTCACAAAACCTTTTTCGATAAGTTTTTTGGTTGTGCGTCGGGTTTTAAATTCCAAAAGAGAGTAGGCGTTTATCTGTCCGAGAGCAAAACCCTCGTCAATAAGCCGCAAAATATGCTCAAAGCCCTGGAAATTGCGATAACGCTCAATATGCGCCAAAATCGGTATAAGGCCCTGGTTTAAATTGAGCTCGATTATTTCGTTGACCATAGAGTATGTGATATTGCGGTAAGGAAATTCAATAAGAATATAGTTCGAGTTGCCTATGCAGAGCTTGCCTATATCCGAAAGCTGCGACATACCGCTGAAGAAATGTACCTCGCTGCCGAGGTATATTTCAGGAAGACTGTCATCGCGGCAGGAAAGCAACCTTTCATAAGCGGCGGTTATCCTCGCCTTATATTCGGTAACCGAGGTTTCCCTGCGCGGATAAAAATGCGGCGATACCGCTACGGCGCCAACGTTTTGCGCTTTAAGCATTCGCAGAAGAGAAAGAGATTCATCGATATTCTTTGCTCCGTCGTCAACTGCGGGGAGTATGTGCGCGTGAATATCAATATACATCGGGTGTTCTCCTACTTATAGTTGTAGTAACCGTATGAATTGTAGCGATAGCGGTAACGATAACGATACTTATATCTGCGGCTTGCCTTGTTGGTATGGCCGTTTAAGATGGTTCCGAGGAAACGAACGCCTGCAAACTCAATGCTGCCGAGCGCCTTCTGGAACTGCTCGTGTGTGGTTATGAAGTCGCGAACAACGAAAACGATACCTGCAGTGTGCGGAGCAACCACCAGTGCATCGGGAACGATGTTAACGGGAGGCGTATCGAGAACGATATAGTCGTATTTCTCGTTAAGTTCCTTGAGTAGTGCAGCCATCTTGTCCGAACCAAGCAACTCAGAGGGGTTCGGAGGGGTAGGGCCGGAGGTAATAACGTCGAAGTTATCGTTAACGTGGTTAACAGTCTCCTCAAACTCAGAGAAGCCAACCAACAGAGAGGAGATACCTGCCTTGTTGGAAAGGCGCAGCTTCTTATGAACCGAGGGCTTACGCATATCGGAATCAATAAGCAGAACCTTGCTACCAAGCTGTGAGAAAGCAACCGCAATGTTGATGGCGGTTGTGGATTTACCTTCGCCTGCAATAGAGCTGGAAACGGTTATGATTTTTTCATTAGCCTGCGAAAGCAGGAAAAGCAGATTCGTACGAATCATTTTATACGCTTCAACTACGGCAAAATGAGCAGTAACGTTTTGCGTATTCTGTGTGTTCTTTTCTATCTGGTTATTACTCATTATTTTCTTGCCCCCTTAACGGTTTTAGCATCAAAGTCGGGAACAATGCCCAAAACTGCTACGTTATATTTCTTGGTGATTTCATCTTCGCCCTTAATGGTCTTATCGGTCGCGGCAAGGATTATGAACAAAACAATCGAAACGAATGCGCCAAAGAGGAACCAAAGAATGGTGTTTCTCATAGTGAGAGGACCGGTGAGATAAGCGGAAATGCACTTATCAGCAGGAACAATCAGCGCATTGGGCAGCTTGGTGCTTACATAGTTTTGAGCAAGGTTTGCAATGCAGTTGGCAACAACCACAGCGGTTTTAGGAT